>DUQT01000247.1 GCA_012837655.1 Actinomyces sp.
GATTCGGTCACCCGCCCATCCCTTTGCGTTAGAGTCGAACCTCTAGTGAGGCTCAGCAGCGCCCTCGAGACGATTCGAACGTCCGACACCCGCTTTAGGAGAGCGGTGCTCTATCCCCTGAGCTACGAGGGCTTAACCTGAAAAAGACTACCACGCGCCCACACTGAAACGTGAATACGGCCAGGCGGGCGCGTGATGCGTCAATGAATCACTTGTAATGCGCGTTCCCAAAAGTGGGCTTGTATGCGTTCCCACATGTGGTTTGTGCGCGTTCCAACAGGCGGCTTATGTGCACACCCACGATTGAGGTTGCGCGCGTTCCAACTGGTGGGCTTATGTAGCTCCCACATGTGGTTTGTGGGCGTTCAGACACGTGGGTTTACGCGAACTCCCACAGGTAGGTTTACGCGAACTCCCACAGGTAGGTTTACGCACGCTCCCACGAATGGGTTGGGCTGGGGGCTTCCTTGCGCCTCTCAGACGGTACAACCATGACGGGGCACGTTGAGTGTGACAAAACGGTCTGCGATGTAGAGCCCAGTAGTAGCCCCTTGAAGCCGCCCCGACCGCGCGTGCCGACTACGACCAGGTCAACGGCTGTTGAGAACTCCGTAAGAAGCTGTGCCGGCGCGCCATCAATGACGTGCTGCTTGAGCTTCACATCGCGGTCGCCAACGACCTCCGCAGTGGCGTCAGCCAGCTCGCCCTCCATTTCTTTGTACAGGGCGTCGCGATCAATGGTCGCGGGGAGCCACGCGAGCATTCCCGCCCCTGTCGCCATGGGGACAGCTGCGACAGCGTCAAGCTTCGCGTCCCACAAGATGGCTTCCTGCACTGCTTTCTCGAAAGCGACGTGCGCAACCTCGGAGCCATCAACACCCACGACAATGCGTTCAATCGGCCAAAACGGTGATCCCGAAGTGTGCTTTGGAACCACAACCACCGGACACTTAGAGTGCGCGGGCAGGGCTGAAGACACTGTTCCTAGCAGACGGTCAGCGAAGCCTCCCCCACCTCGGGAACCAACGACAATCATGTCGACTTCACTGGACATCTGAACTAGTACCCCAGCGGCGTCACCAGGTTCGGTGGATCCAGTTACCTCTTCGACACCCTGATTTCGTAGCCGCTCTACAGCGCCGTCAACGGCTCGCTGAGCGCCCTGCTGGAGCGCCTCATCGTCAAGCGCAGCATAACCACTATCAAGCGCAGCAGCACTGTAAGACGCCAGCGCGTACGTACAGACGACGTGCACAAGAGAGTTGTCTAGCTTGGCTCGCGCAGCCGCCCAATCAACGGCTGTGTTGGCCTCTGCAGACCCATCTACGCCAACGAGGATTACTTTCTGCCCGGCCATCTCTGCCTCCTTAACTATCTCCCTCTATTTTGCACATAGTGCGCATCACAGGGGAGCAATACAGGCTCCGGTATATACATTCAAGGGTACCCGCACACAGCGAAGGTCCCGACCCAAACCGGGTCGGGACCTTCGCGAAGTTTATTTAGCGATCAGAATATCCGCTGATAGCGATCAACGGGTTTGTTCGATCAGCGCTTAGAGGCGCACGTAGCTGGGAGCACCGTAGACAGCAGCGTACTCAACGGTACGGCCAGGCTGCGGCGAGTGAATCATCATGCCATCGCCAGCGTAGATGCCAACGTGACCACCGTAGTACACGATGTCGCCAGGCTGTGCTGCGGAAGCCGGGATTGAAGTTCCAGCTGCGCCGATGCCGTAGGAGGAGTGCGGAAGGCTGTATCCAAGCTGGCCGTAAACGTACTGGACCAGGCCGGAGCAGTCGAAGCCGTTCGGGGATGCGCCACCCCACACGTAAGGAACGCCAACGTACTGCATTGCAATGCCAACAGCTCCACCAGATGCGGCTGCAGGAACAGCAGCGACCTGCTGTACAGCAACGTCGGTTAGAGACTCGCGCTCATAGTCACGGTCAGCGGCAACGTCGCGATCTTCGAGGACCTCTTCTTCGACCTCTTCCTCAACGATCTCGATCTTGACGTCAACGTTGTCGGAAGCTGCCCACTCAACGTCAGACGGAGCTACAACTGCCGGGTTCGCCTGTGCGATTGGACGGCTCTGTTCAACTGAAGGCAGGGCTCGTGGAGATAGATCAATCGCGGACTCGGGCGCGGCGGAGGCAACACCACTTCCAAGAACGGTTAGCGCAAGGCCGGTGACTGAGACCGTCGCAACACCTCGGACCGGACTTAGCGAATCTGTAAGTTCAGTCAGCGGAGTTACGGGTCGGCAAGCACGACGGTGACGCGCCTGAACCTTATTCTTAGCCAAGGTTTTCTCCTTTTAGATGAGGCTACGAGGGGAGCTCTTCGGCTCGAACAGGTTCAACTGTAACCAACAAAGACACGAAATGTCACGTATTGATAACGGAGTTGTGGGCAGTTCCACTATTTATTTATCCGAGTAAATGAACAGGTGGCCTTCCATCCATTCCGGAATCGTTGCAACTACGCCACTTTCGCCCTGCCCTTCGGGGCGGCTGATTTCAGTACCCGAATTTGTGAACGTGAGGCAAATCTCAAGGTCGGGTCTCAAATCCATCTCAGCAAACGCTCTCATCGCCAGCGGATCCGCCTGTACCGGCTCACCGATTCGCGCAAGTGTTACCTGGCAACGCTCCGCCTGGTCATCCTGCTTTCGCAGTTGTGCCACGGAAATAAGGTCCTTCTTGGGGTCGCCTTCCCCCGGCACAGCGTTACCGTACGGGTCGGTTTTTGAACACTCCAGCATTGACAAAAGACGATCCTCAACCTGGTCGGACATGACGTGTTCCCAGCGGCACGCTTCATCGTGAACGAGTTCCCAGTCCAAACCAATGACATCCAGGAGCAGACGCTCAGCAAGTCTGTGCTTGCGCATAACTTCGGTTGCCAAAGCAGCGCCCTCATCAGTCAAATTCAATTTGCGGTCAGTTCCGACAATGACCAGGCCGTCACGTTCCATGCGGGCAATGGTTTGCGACACTGTAGGGCCCGAGTGGCCGATGCGTTCCACGATGCGCGCACGCATTGGAACGATGCCGTCCTCATTGAGTTCATAGATTGTCTTGAGGTACATCTCGGTCGTATCGATCAATTCACCCACGATTGCTCCCGTCAAAATCAAGGTTCTTAGTACAAGATGCCACAAGTCACGGACATCTGCACCGGCTATTTGAATAACACGCTTCCCGCAAGAAATATTTCATTCCAAGCTTCGACAAGATCATCGAAACGGACAATAATCGCGTAGATTTGGGCTTATGACCAGCAAAATTCAGATTCCGCACGAACTTCTACCCGCAGATGGACGTTTTGGATCGGGGCCGTCTCTGGTTCGCGATGACCAAATTCAGCGTCTAGTTGATGGGAATACGCCAAGGACTCATAACCTAATTATGGGTACCAGCCACCGCCAAGCTCCGGTGAAGGACACGGTGGCCGAAATTCGGGACATGCTTGCCCGCCTGTTTTCCATTCCGGAAGGTTACGAGGTCGTTCTCGGAAACGGTGGATCAACCGCTTTCTGGGCAGTCGCGGTCACCTCTCTAATTGAGACTCGTTCCGCTCACGCAACCTTTGGCGAGTTTGGAAACAAGTTTTACGACGAAGCCGCCCGCGCCCCGTTCGTCTCCGCACCGAAACGATTCGACGCCGACCCGGGCAAACTTGCGAAAGTTGAAATTACCGAGGGCGCAGATGTGTACGCCTGGCCGCATCACGAAACCTCTACGGGCGTGGTGTCGGACGTGGAACGCGTAACCGACAGCGGCCTGATGGTCGTGGATGCAACTTCTATCGCGGGTGGTATTGAGGTCGACATTTCGCAAACGGATGCCTACTACTTTGCCCCGCAGAAATGTTTCGGATCTGATGGTGGCATTTGGTTTGCCATCCTGTCACCGGCCGCGCAGGAGCGTGCCGAAAAGTTGCACAAGGACTCCAGCCGGTGGATGCCGCAGATTCTGGACCTGTCGATCGCTATTAGTAACTCGGTGAAGAACCAGACGCTGAACACTCCTGCGCTGGCGACTCTGCTGATGATGCACGCGCAGTTGGAGTGGATGCTCGCGATTGGAGGGTTGGAAGCCACCGCTAAGCGTTCACGCACCTCAACCTCCATGGTTTATGAGTGGGCGGAAAAGAACGAATACGCGACTCCGTTTGTACGCGACCCGCAGCTGCGCTCCCCCGTTGTAGCCACGATCGACTTTGAGGGAATCGATGCAGCTGAGATTGCCTCGACGCTGCGCCACAACGGAATCGTCGACGTGGAGCCGTACCGCAAGCTGGGTCGAAACCAGTTGCGCATCGGCGCGTTCCCGTCAGTTGAACCCGACGATGTTGCCGCACTACTCAAGTCGATCGACTACGTGATCGAACAGATGCAGAAGTAGCAGACAGGTGCCTGACGCCTGGATCAACCAGACAGCAAGAATGGCCAGCTCGATTGAGCTGGCCATTCTTTTTCTCAAGTTATCTTCTATCTAACGTCTTCTATCTAACAGGCTTGCCTGTCTAACTATCGGCACAGGTGGTGCTAAGGGCCGGATTGTCGCGCCGGCAAACGGCAAAACTGCGTGGTTCACGAAACCAATCCGTAGCCTGCGCGGTGAAACCGCAACTACACGCACTTCGCGAACCTAGTCGGTCTGCTGTTCGCGCGCTGCTTCCATGTCTCGAGCGCGTTCGCGCGGGCCGTAAGTTCGGATCGGTCGACGCGATAGGCGCGCTTCAATCCGAACGTCCCACGTTTTGATTGCCCAGATTGCAGCTACAACCGAAACTACGATTGCCACGATCCCACCAGCGGCCAGCGACCAGCGGCCACCAAACGTGTCCGCGATCCAGCCGATGATTGGCGCTCCGATGGGGTTCGATCCCAAGTAGACCATCATGTACAGGGCCATAACTCGTCCGCGCATGTCCGGATCCGTCGATACCTGGATTGCCGCGTTCGCAGCGGTAACCATTGTGAGCATCGCCAGCCCAGTCGGAATCGCTAGTACCGCGAAGGCCTCATAGGTCGGCGCCAACCCCAAAGCAATGTCGAAGATTCCAAACAGGAACGCAGACACCACTACCAGACGCACGCGCGGGAATTTCCTGCGTGCCGCAAGTAGTGCACCCGCAAGCGCTCCGATCGCCATAAAGGATCCCAGGATTCCGTATTCGCCCGGCCCCTTGCCATAAACTTCCGTAGCCATGACTGCAGAAGTCATCTGGAAGTTCATGCCAAACGCAGACACCGAACCGGCAACAATCATGATGACGATGATGTCGGTGCGATTCTTCACGTAGCGCAAGCCTTCGCGGATCTGTCCCTTCTCACGCTTCACGCGCTTCGCAGGGGTCAGCAGGCTCGCGTTCATTAGCGCAACCGCAATCACTGGAGCCAGGAACAGTAGGACGTTCACAATGAACACCCAGCCCGGTCCAACCCAGGCGATTACGAAGCCGGACGTTGCCGGTCCAAGAAGCCTTGCAACGTTAAACGCCGCCGAGTTCAATCCCACCGCATTTGGAAGTGATTCCAGCGGAACCAACTCGGACACGAACGTTTGTCGCGCAGGCGCGTCAATGGTTGCCAGGAATCCGGTCACGAATGCCAGTAGGTACACGTGCCACAGTTCAGCAACATTTGTTAGTACCAGTACGCCCAGGATCAACGACGTCACGCCGTTCATACCCTGCGTGAACTGAAGCAGTCGGCGACGATTCACGCGATCAACGATCACGCCTGCCCACGGGCTAAACAGTAGGATCGGGAGGAACTGCAGCGCAGTGGTAATTCCTAGCGCTGTACCGGACCCGTGTGTGAGGACTGTCAGAACTAGCCAGTCCTGCGCAACGCGCTGCATCCACTTTCCTGTAGACGCAATTATGTTCGCACCAAACCACAGCCGATAGTTGACGTATTTTAATGATGCGAAAGTTGACGACACACATACTCCCTTCGCAATTATCTTCTCACTTTACACGTGTAATTTCGCCCCTAAATCCGTGAACGTGGCGAACTAGACTTTGCGATTTCATGGCTCTGGACACCGCGTAACAAGGCCGTCTCAAGCCCACCCAAAATTGATACAAAACGGCCCGCGAAGTAGTTGTTGATACCCCGCGGGCCGTTTTCGATTTTGATTTTCGAGGGCGTGGCTAGGCCCTCTTTTCAGGACTGGTTAGACTCCCAGTGCCTGCTGGATTGGTCCAAGTACGAAGTAGATCGCGAATAGGATCGTCACAATCCACATGAGCGGGTGGATCTTCTTACCCTTACCAGCGGCAACGGTTGCGAAGACGTACGCAATGAAGCCGGTGCCGATACCAACGGAGATCGAGTATGCGAACGGCATGAACGCGATCGTGAGGAAGGCTGGGATTGCGATCTCAGGCTTCTTCCAATCGATGTCCAGAACCTGGGTCATCATGAGGAAGCCAACAAACACCAGCGCGGTGGACGCGGCTTCAGTCGGGACCAGTTCAACGATTGGTGACAGGAAGATGGACAGCAGGAACAGCACGCCAGTGACAACGGATGCCAGACCGGTGCGCGCACCTTCACCAACACCAGCAGATGATTCGACGTAAGAGGTGTTCGATGAGGTTCCACCCAGACCACCTGCAATGGCTGCTAGCGAGTCAATTACCAGGATCTGACGTGACTTCGGCGGGGTGCCGGTCTCATCCAACAGGTCAGCCTCCGAGCCGATTGCGACCATGGTGCCCATGGTGTCGAAGAAGTCAGCGAGCATCAGCGAGAAGATCAGAAGCAGAACCGCGAGCGGTCCCAACTTTCCGAAGGCGCCGAACATATCAACTGCGCCGAGCGAGGAGAAGTCCGGAAGTGCGACCGGGGAGCCCTTCAGCTCCGGAATGGTCACGCCCCAACCTGTGGGGTTCTCATCAGACTTAGCACCAATCTGAGCGATCATCTGGATGATGATCGCCAGAACCGTAGAGGTCACAATGCCAATCAAGATTGCGCCACGCACGTTGCGAACGTACAGGACGATGGTCAGCAACAGGCCAAAGACGAATACAAGGGCTGGCCAACCGGACAGAGATCCGTCAATACCCAACTGAACCGGGGTGCCACCGGGACGGATGATACCGGCGTTGATCAGGCCAACAAAGGCGATAAATAGACCAATACCGACCGAAATTGCGACCTTAAGCTGGTTCGGTACCGCGTTGAAAACGGCCTCACGGAATCCGGTTAGAACCAGGATCGTGATTAGGATACCTTCCCAGACGATTAGGCCCATGGCCTCTTGGAACGTCAGGCCTGAGCCGAGTACCAGGGTGAACGCAACCATGGCGTTCAGGCCCATGCCGGCGGCTAGTGCCATCGGGTAGTTAGCGACAACACCCATCAGGATGGTCATTACGCCAGCAATCAGAGCTGTAGCGGCCGCAACTGACTGAATAGAGATCGAACCGTCTTCAGGCAGTGCTGCAGACAGGATGATGGGGTTAAGAACGAGGATGTACGCCATCGCGAAGAAGGTGACGAACCCGCCACGAACCTCGCGACCCACAGTGGATCCACGCTCAGTGATATGGAAAAAAGAATCGAGCTTCGAACGCTTCTCTGTGTTGTTGGTAGTCACGCCTAAATCGTGTCACTCAAGCCTGCTTTAAACAAATATGCAGACCACCATTTGAGCATCGCGTTACGCTCTTCACATTTCTCCGGATTTTTCCCGCAAAAATGTTGATCGGCGTCATACTTTTGCGTCCCAGCGGCGATTTCCTTTTAGAGGTCGGTGATCACTTCCAGGTCTAGTTCGTTGACGCGCGGCGGCGTGACCGGCCACTGCGTACCCTGATCTTGAATGTCCGTCTCCGAGTGCGCCCCACACGTATAGTTCAGCGGCACCAACCGCCCGTCATCGTTTGACCACTCGTTCGCGCACACGCCAAACGACTTCCCCAGGTCGCCCTCGATTGCGACCAGGAAACCGCACGAAGCGCACGACGCTTTACTCTTGCGTCCACGCGTGCGAGACTTCACCGACCGATTCCACCGTCGGCGCACGTCAGCCACGCCCTCGTCGGAAAGAACCCGTAAACGCGAAAGGGGCGGTTCATCGGATCCGTCTTCCGTTTCGCGGATCATTGTTAGGCGGTCGTCGTCTTGTCGATATGGGAGGACGTCGCCGGGTGACACGTCGCCAGGTTTCAGGCGCTCTTCCCAGGGAACCCATTCGGGGGCTAGGAGGGCGGATTTGCCGGGCAGAAGGTCGATTTCGCTGACTGTAACTTTCCGCGAGCGCGGCACACGTGACACGGTTATCGCCCAGTGCCACCCCACGTAGCCCGGCTTTTTGCAGTCGAAGAAGTGGGTGAGCAGGCGATCACCTTCGGCGCGGTAGCCGAGGTGTTCGCCAAGTTCGGCCTCGTCGATTACTTCCAGAGCGATTTCGAGTGTTTCGTCAATCGCGTCCTTCAGGATGTGGTCCGGAGTTAACTTCTTTGCCGGTTCGTTCTTTTCAGTTTCAGGCATCAAAATCATCTGCTACTGCGCGCAAAAGTTGCGCGATCTTTTCGGAGTTATTCGGATATTTTCCGCGGCGCAAAGAATTGGACGAAGCGTCCAACAGCTTAATCAGGTCCTCAACTAGCCCCACCATCTGCTGGGGGTTGCGCCTATTCAAACGTCTAATCGACGGCGATTCCGGAATGATTTCCACGAACATCGCCTGCGGTCCCTTGCGTCCGTCGACCACGGAGTACTCGACTCGGGTGCCACCCTTCGGAGCTCGCGCACCTTCGGGCAGCGCGGACGCGTGCAGGAATACGGATTCACCATCATCGCCGTCGATGAATCCGAAACCTCGATCCGCGTCGAAGAATTTCACCTTGCCGGTGGGCACTTGGGGCCTCCTATGTCAAAACTGCCGCCACTGTGACGGCCTATACCTATATATGATAGTTGGATAGAGAATGTCACTGCCAAGACGAGGGCGCACACACGCGCCGAAAGTTGGTCGACATGAGGCGGAAAGAGCCTAAAGCTTTAGGAGGGCGCGTGAATTCGATCGTGGCAAGTTGGGCTATCGCCGGAGGTCTTGCTGTTCTCGCAGTGGCGGTGATTGGCTCTATCCTACTCCACAGGCGCAGCAAACAGCTTCGCGAAGAATCAGCCGCTCGCCCAACACCGCCTTCCGCTGCCGGTTCAGCCAACGAGCCCGTAGAGACCAACGACTCCGCAAAACTCGACCCCGCGACAGGCGACGAGCGCGTAGCAGACCTTGAAGGCGCAGCAGACGGCGTTAGCACCGTAGACCCCGAGGACGAAGTCGTCCAGGAAGCTTCGGACGCCCTCGACGCTTTTGATTTGGAAAAAACGATTCGGGAAATGCGGCGCGAATACTGGGCGTCGCGGTGGTTGCTCGGGGAAGAAGCCTGCGACGACCTGTGTCAAGCGCTTGGCAAAGCGCGCGGGATAGCAGCGTCCTGCCTGGCGGACACCGCGGTCCAACAAGACGGTACGGTGTCGTTCCCACCGGGATGCTTCCGCATGAACTCAATCATCGCGGCAACAATGGAACCCGCCCAGCCGCTGCGTTCACTGCGGCTCACGAAGTTTAGCCACGCGATCGCCTCCTACCGCGCGGACGCCCCCGAGGACATCAACCCGCACCGCGCCGCAGTAACCGCCGGCCGCTACGTGAGCCCCGACCCAACCTACGGCCTGCACCGACTCGCCTCCGAACTCGAAGCCGGGCTCTCCCAGGCCCGCCTCGAAATCGCGAAGGTCTCCCCCACAGCGGGCTCTGCCGTTTCGTCACGCCTGCGCTCCGGCCTCGCCGACGCAACTTCACACCTGCGCCAAGCAAACGAACAGCTTGCACAAATCGAAACGCCAACCCAAGCTGACGTCCTCGCAATCGAAAAGAAACTTCTGCGCGCCGCGTGGTGGCGCCGCGCAATCGACCTCACCGGAAAATATTTGACGCAACGCGACTGGGCGCAAACATCCGAAGACGCACACGAATGGACTCGCCTGGCAGTGCTCGCGTCGCGACTCACGAACGTCCTAGCCGATTTATACGAGGACGAAGTTGAGCGAACCGATCTGGTGAAGCTTGCCAAAGCACAGGTTCTGATCGATCAGGGATCAAAGTCGGACCGCCGAGACGTTCCGGTCCGCACGGCCCGAAAGGTTGTGCAAACCTGCGATGAACTTATGGTGAACATTTCCAAATCAGCTGATTCCAAGTGACGAATTTGGAAATACTGATGACACGTCTGGGAATATAGGTCAAACTAAAGTCATGAAAAATCGCGGAATCTTCAAGGCCTTGCTGGCAGCTGTTGTTATCCTGTTCGTCCCCTTTTCCGCGCAGGCACTGCCCCAGCTGGACAGCTCCGACCACATTAAAGACGAGGTCGGAATCTTAGAGTCCAAGGACAAGGCAGCCATCAAAAATGACATCGACGCCATAGCTGCCGAAGGTGTCCCCTACTATTTTGTTGTCACTCGTAACTACGAAGGACTCGACGAAAATGAGTGGTGTCGCAGTGTCGGGGACAAGTCCAATATTGAAAACTCAGCAGTTATCTGGTCGATCGCAACTGAACCTGGCCAATACGTTATTTGCCTTGGTGATTCCCTAACCATTGATGGAAGCCTCGCGGCGAAGGCCGCTAAAAAGGGCGCAACGAAACTCGATTCGGAGAACCTGAGCGGCGCCAGCATCGCCGATGCTTTTTCCACGATGAGTAACGAACTGCTTCGGTCACTTAATGACACCGAGCAGCCGACGACCACACCGTCCCAAGAGCACTCCCCATTAGTCGATGTTCTTTCTGTCATCATTGCCACCTTCATCGTCATAGGCATGCCGATAATAATCGTCATTTGGGCGATTGGACGCTCTCGCAAGCAGGCAAAGAAGCGAGCTGCTGCCGCGCAACAACCAAGTCGTCCAGTTCCTGACCCTGCGCAACGAGCACAGCAGGTCAGCGTTCGTCTAATGCAAACCGACGACACCGTTCGAGCCGCTTCAGACGACCTCGCTTTTGCGCGAGCCCAGTTTGGCGAACTTGCAACTGACCAGTTCGAAAAGGCCGTCGCAGCCTCCGAAGAAAAGATGACCCGCGCCTTCCAACTGCAAACCAGTTACGAGAACGCAGGTTCGAACCAGCAAAAACACGACATCCTGTCTCAGATAGAACGCCTTTGCCATGTGGTCGAGAGCACGCTTGGAGCCCATGTAAAGGAGTTTGCTGAACTTCGCGATGTGGAAGCCAATATCGGCCCCAACATCACCACTATGCGCAGCCGCGTTCAGGAAGCACGCGCCCGAAATACGCGAGCTGTCCGTGAACTTGAAAGCCTAAAGCTGACGCGTTCTGAGCAAACGCTGAAGTCCGTACTCGACAATCCAGAAACTGCGGAGCGCCTTCTCGACGCCGCCGATCAGGCGTTGAATGATGCGGAAAAGACGCAGCATAGCGACCGCCACGACTCGGTGTTCAGCATCAACCTGGCGCAGCGAGCACTCGGCCAGGCCCTTGCACAAATCGACGAAGTCATGAACGCATCCGACAACCTGGATGACGCCAACAGGCGCCTCGCCGATGCGATCGCGTCGATCAGTTCCGATCTCGATGACGTCAACAAACTTGCGTCCGGTCAGGAAGCCTTCACCGTCCTCGTCGAAGATGCGAAAGAAGCCATCGACTTTGGCCACCAGGCACGCAAGGGAGGCGCCGACCCACTGAGTGCGCTTTCGAAACTTCGCGAAGCCGAGGACGCCCTCGACCGCGCATTGGCACCACTTCGAAACAAGGCTTCCCAGGACGCGCGTAACCGCCAGCGTTTGGACGCAAGATTTTCGGAAGTTGATAAGGCGATCATGAGGGCGGACGCGCACATTTCTGCGAATCTGTACACGGCGGGCAATTCAGCGCGAAGCTTGGTTGCTGAAGCGAAGAACAAGCGAACTCAGGCCGCGAAAATTGCCCCAACGAATGCGAGCGAAGCGCTGACGTTACTCTCGGATGCATTGATCGACGCTAACCACGCAATCGACATGAGTTCCGGACCATACGGAGGAGGCCCCAGGCCTACTAACCAGCAGCAAAGCGGCATCGACATTGGATCACTGATCCTGGGCGGCCTGCTCTTTGGCGGAGGCGGTAACAACCACCACGGCGGTAGCAGCTGGGGCGGAAGCCGCGGCAGCTTTGGAGGCGGCTTCAGCTCTGGCGGTAGTGGTAGCTTCGGTGGCGGCTTCGGCGGTTTTGGAGGCGGCCTCGGTGGCGGAGGTGGATTCAGTTCCGGAGGATCCGGGAAGTTCTAACCTTTTGTTAGGCCGTCATTAACCTAAACAAAGTAAAATTCGGTAAAGAGCACTAGCCCTGAATCGCTGTAGCCAGGATCAGGATGATCTCTTGACCAAAAACTCCTACAGAAAAGGAACCCAAAATGGCAGAAAAGCAGTCCATCCTCGGACGTATCTCGCAGCTCGCGAAGGCTAACATCAATGCGCTCATTGATCGCGCCGAGGATCCGAAGAAGATGCTAGACCAGCTGGTCCGCGACTACACGAACTCCATTGCTGAAGCAGAAGAAGCAGTAGCACAGACCATCGGCAACCTTCGCCTAGCGGAGAAGGATTACGAGTCCGATCTTGCAGCTGCTCGTGAATGGGGCGAAAAGGCCGCCGCAGCGTCAAAGCGTGCGGATGAGGCAACCGCAGCCGGCAACACTGAAGAGGCCGATCGCTGGAACAACCTCGCAAAGGTAGCGCTTGGCAAGCAGCTCGACTACGAGCGCTCCACCAAGTCCGCTGAGGAAATGCTGAAGAGCCAGCGCGAGGTCGTAAACAAGCTTAAGGACGGCCTGAACTCTTCCAAGCTCAAGCTGGAAGACCTCAAGAAGCGCCGCGACGAGCTCGTTGCCCGTCAGAAGACCGCCTCTGCACAGGCGAAGCTTCAGGACACCGTTTCGTCCATCAACGTCCTCGACCCGACTTCAGAACTGTCCCGCTTTGAGGACCAGGTTCGCCGTCAGGAGGCCATGGCGCAGGGTCGCGCGGAGCTTGCTGCGGATTCATTTGAGTCCCAGTTCGACGAGCTTGAGGATGCCGGCACCAACGCTGAGATTGAAGCACGCCTCGCAGCTTTGAAGAACAAGGACAACTAACAACTCCACGCGCCAGACCGAAAACTCTGACAAGAGGCTTCTCGATCGGAGGCTTGCCACAGGCGTCAATCTGAGTTGATACATCTTTGGTTGTCTAGTGGTCTGACTGCTTAGAAACAGCCATATAGCGGGTGTATTCCCCAATTCGGGGAGTACACCCGCTAAACTTTATTGGCATGGAACCCATAACTTACCTCGTCGTAGATGGCGAGAACATTGACGCCACTCTTGGTGTATCAGTCCTTGACCACAAGCCGGCTCCGGAGGAGCGTCCCCGCTGGGATCGGGTACTAACCTCCACGCGCGAAGTGTGGGACCAAAACGCTAAGGGATTGTTCTTCCTAAACGCGTCCTCGGGCTACCTGCCAATGGGTTTCATTCAGGCCCTGCTTGCAATGGAGTTCCGCCCAGTTCCCCTCGCGGGTCCCTCGCACCTGGAAATCGTGGATGAAGGTATCAAGAAGCTACTGAACGCGATCGCTGACCAGGGGCACGGAGACGTAATCCTGGCCAGCCATGACGGTGACTTCGTTCCTGAAATTGAACGCCTGCTGCACGCCGGCCGTCGCGTTGGCATTATGGGTTTCCCCGAGTTCCTGTCCGGTAATCTTCACGAACTTGTACACCAGGGTCTGGAGATCCTCGACATGGAACACGACATCCACGCATTCCAGGTTCCACTACCTCGCCTCGAAATCATCGAACTAGACGAGTTCAACCCCTACGACTTCCTGTAGCCCACGGTCTACGGCGGCTTAGAGCCCCAGCTCAGGGTGGTCCGCCAGCTCGAGGATCATTCGAGTATTTCCGAGAGTATTTGGCTTCACCGACGCCAGATCAAGGAATTCGCGAACACCATCGTCGTGCGTTTCAAGCATCTGCGCGTAGACATCCACGCCCACGGCCATTCCCTCGAGTTCTTTAAACCCGTGCCGGCCAAAGAAATCAACCTCGAAGGTAAGGCAGAAGATTCGCGCAAGCTCCATCACCCTCGCGCGGTCAATCAGGGCACGCAAAATGAGCGACCCGAGCCCTTTACCGACGTAATCACTCGAAACCGCCAACGTGCGCACCTCAGCTATGTCATCCCACAAAACATGAAGGGCACCGCAAGCCACGACCTCGCCGGTTTCTTCATCAACTGCAACGATGAATTCCTGGACGTCTTCGAAATACGCAATCAGCTGCTTGTCGACAAGGATGTTGCGCGCAATGTAAGGTTCCGTGATTGTTGCAATTTGGCGCACGTCACGCGGCAACGCGGACCTGATCATGAATCCGCGTCGCCTCGCAATTACAAGTTCCGAGGACATTGTTGGCACGCTGTAAGTATGCGCTATCGCAGTCCTGTTGTGCGGATCCGTTCCAATACGCGGCGAGCCGTGCGGTCATCGACGACGAGGTCGGTTACGACTCCGGCGCGCAGGGCGCCAATTAGAGGAATGGCTTTAGCTTCTCCCGCTACGACGCACAGGCGGCGCGGAATAGTCTTCAACAGTTCCGGAGTCGGACCCGAAGCACGATGGTTGATGGCCATGTCGCTGTAGGAACCGTCCTCGCGAATCAGGATCGTGCAAATGTCGCCGACGACTCCTTCGCGACGCACTTCCGCGATGTCGCTTTCCTCTAGGTATCCGGCCGAATACACGTGGGAGGGGATGTCACCGCCAAAAGCTCCAACGCCGAACAGTGCAACGTCGGCACGTTCAATTAAGTCCACGACCGTTCTGACGGAGCGTTCACGCCACATCGCCTTCTTAGTTTCCTCATAATCGAAAAAGGCGGGGACCGGGAAGTGCACCATGTTTGCTCCCAGGGCGTCAGCTGCCTGAGAGATCGTCGTGTCAATGTAGCGCACGCCCGTTCCGGACGCGGACGCCGCACCGTTTAGCTGCACGACGGTGGTGTCTTCTACCTCTACCGGAGGCATGTGGCGGGTAATCTCAGCCGTAGTGTTTCCCCAGGCAATGCCAATAACGTTGCCGGGTTCAATCATGTCCAAGAAGCGTTCCGCGGCAACTTTCGCCACGTTATCGAGCCGGTTCACACCGGTATCGAAATCACGGACACGCACAACGGTCGTATGGATTCCAAAGATCTGGTTCAGTTCACCTGCGAGCGTACCCCGCTCCCCCGGCGCTGGTGCAACACTGATGCGGACAAGCCCGGATTCGCGAGCATACGCAAGAAGGCGCGACACAGAAGAGCGAGAAACTCCTAGGTGACGAGCAATCGTCTCCATGGTTTCGCCCTGCAAGTAGTACATCGAGGCCGCTTCATGAGCGTCATTATCACGTATGGTCACAGTTCATAGTGTGTCATGCACGGCTGTTCAATTCATCTAGTCGAGAGCTCATGTATGCAATCTACGCCACGAAATTAGGTAAGAATAGCAATCGAGGAAGTTCACACCGCAATTTCGTTCTGTCCCTCAGACACTGTCACCGGTTCTCAGCAAAGGTTGAGACTCTCATCACGTAGAGATCAGTTTCTGAACCTAGACTCCAAGAGTATGAGGTACGCGAAGGTGCGACCCATGCATTCGACATTCGATGAACGACCCATATAGACAGCTGTTTACACAAGGAAGTGAAGGTAAACATGACCGACAAGAAGCAGTACGTACTCGCAATTGACCAGGGAACGACGTCATCGCGTGCAATCGTCTTTGACCATGACGGTGAAATCGTTTCTGTAGGCCAGCTCGAGCACGAACAGATCTTCCCCAAGGCCGGCTGGGTTGAGCACAACCCGGTTGAGATTAACGAAAATGTCTACGAAGCCATTGGTGCCGCACTGACTCGTGCAGGCATTAACCGTCACAGCCTCGCGGCTGTAGGTATCACCAACCAGCGTGAAACCACCATTGTTTGGGACAAGAACACCGGTGAACCGATCTACAACGCAATCGTTTGGCAGGACACGCGTACATCGGAGATTGTTCGCGAACTTGCTGGCGATGAGGGCATGGATCGTTTCCGTGACCGTTGCGGTCTGCCCCTCTCGACCTACTTCTCAGGCCCGAAGATCAAGTGGATCCTCGATAACGTCGAGGGCGCACGCGAGAAGGCTGAGGCAGGCGACCTTATCTTCGGTAACACCGACACCTGGACACTGTGGAACCTGACCGGTGGTCCAAACGGCGGTGTTCACATCACCGACGTCACCAACGCATCCCGTACCATGCTCATGGACATCAAGACCCTGAAGTGGCGCGAGGATACCTGTGAAGACATGGGCATCCCAATGTCTATGCTTCCGGAAATTCGCTCTTCGTCTGAGGTCTACGGCTACGGTGACAAGGACTCACTGCTGATTGACACCCCGATCGCAGGTATCCTCGGCGACCAGCAGGCAGCAACGTTTGGCCAGGCATGCTTCGAAAAGGGCATGGCTAAGAACACCTACGGTACCGGTTGCTTCATGCTGATCAACACGGGCGAAGAAGCCGTCGCGTCTGACAATGGCCTGCTCACCACCGTCTGCTACAAGATTGGTGATCAGCCTGCTAAGTACGCACTTGAAGGCTCCATCGCTGTTACTGGCTCGCTGGTTCAGTGGCTACGCGACAACCTCAAGATGATTTCGTCTGCACCGGAAATCGAAGATCTCGCAAAGACCGTTGATGACAACGGTGGTGTCTACTTCGTTCCCGCGTTCTCCGGTCTGTTCGCACCGTACTGGAAGGACGACGCACGCGGCGCAATTGTTGGCCTAACCCGTTACAACAACGCTGGCCACCTGGCCCGCGCAACCCTGGAGGCAACCGCATTCCAGACCCGCGAGGTCCTCGATGCTATGAACGCAGACTCTGGCGTCGACCTGACCGAGCTCCGCGTTGACGGTGGCATGGTTGCCAACGAACTGCTCATGCAGTTCCAGGCAGACATCCTCGGAACCGACGTAGTTGCACCAAAGGTCACGGAGACCACCGCGCTGGGCGCCGCCTACGCCGCTGGTATCGCCGTTGGCTTCTGGGAAGGCGAGCAGGACGTTATCGACAACTGGTCCGAAGGCAAGCGCTGGACGCCGAAGATGGACGAGAAGGAGCGCGAGCGCACCTACCGCCTGTGGAAGAAGGCCGTAACCCGCACCTTCGACTGGGTTGACGACGACGTCAAGCGCAGCTAAGTACAAGCCAGATCGTTGCAATAACCCGCAACTGATCATCTAGCAGATTTGTGGCCTCGAGGATTTCCTCGAGGCCACATTTGGTTCCCACTGGAAGCTGATTGCGGGCTCGTTTTGTCTCGCACAAAACCGGATTGAACGTTATTGCGGAGCCTCGAACAAACATCCAGAAACCAAACTCAGATCACTATTTACACAACCGCGCCCTTACTTAAATGCACGTCTAAGTTGCACTTTTGCAGGGTCCCAGCCACGCCCTCGAGGATTAAAAGCACGTATATCTTTTCGAATAGGGAATCAATAAACCGCGCGAACAAGCGGAAAACGCACATTTACGGCTGAACAAATTTGCACGCAAACTGGCCAGAAATGGGAATCCGAAAAAGTGTGCATTCGCAAAGTTTTTGGGCCCTAGGCTGGAAACAACATGGGTTTGCGTGCAAGAGCCTGCACGCCTGCTCCAAGTGACCAGGAGTGATCAATGAAAAAGCTCGATACTGATGTCGTAGTCATCGGTGGTGGCGCCACCGGCGTAGGCGTATTGAGAGACCTTGTTATGCGCGGATTCCGCGCAGTCCTCGTTGAACGTGGCGACCTAGGCCAGGGCACGACCGGCCGCTACCACGGGTTGCTACACTCCGGTGGACGTTACGTGGTTTCCGACCCGATCTCCGCCCGCGAGTGCGCCGAAGAAAACGAAGTAATTGCCAACCTGCACCCCGACGCCGTGGAAAACACAGGTGGCCTGTTCGTAGTAACACCTGAGGACGATCCCGCCTTTGGTGACAAGTTCATTAAGGGCGCCCACGAAACCGGCGTTTCAGCTGTGGAAATCGAACCGGAAGAAGCGCTGCGTCAAGAGCCGCGCCTCAACCCCGGAATCCTGCGCGCCTTCAAAGTCAATGACAAGACCATTGACGGCTGGGCAATGCTGTGGGGTGCGATTCGATCCGCGCGTGAATACGGTGCGAAAATCCTCACCTACCACCGCGTCGAAAAGATTGAGACCGCGTACGGGCAAGTTAGTGCCGTTCGCGCCCACGGAACCAAGACCGGCGAGGACGTAGTTATCAACTGTAACTTCGTCATCAATGCTGGTGGCCCCTGGGCCGGTCAAATCGCAGCGATGGCTGGAGCGCACGGCGTTGACGTCGTACCCGGTCGCGGCATCATGATCGCGATGAACCACCGCTTGGTGAACCAGGTTGTTAACCGGTGTATCCCACCCTCGGACGGTGACATCCTGGTCCCCGTCCACACGGTGTCCATTATTGGAACGACTGACGTAGCGGTCGACGATCCGGACCACCTGGAGATTCCTCGAAACGAAGTCCAGCAAATGCTCGACGCCGGCGAAGTCCTGATTCCAGGGTTCCGCGAGTCCCGCGCAGTGCACGCTTGGGCTGGCGCACGTCCACTCGTTAAGGACACGCGCGTAGCCGCATCCGACACGCGCCACATGTCGCGAACAATGTCGATCATCGACCACAAGCAGCGCGATGACATTTCCGGCCTACTCACGATTGCAGGCGGAAAGCTAACCACCTACCGCCTGATGGCAAAGAACGTCGTTGACGTCATGTGCCGCCAGATTGATGACTGGCGTCCGTGCCGCACGGCTGAAGAAATCATGCCGGGTACCGAGCGCGGTGACAACTACAAGGTCACCCACCGTTTGGAGCAGCGCGAAAAGGATCGCTTCGAACAGCAGATCGTTTGTGAGTGTGAGCTCATGAACCGCAAGATGTTCGTCGATCTGCTTGAAGCACAGCCGACCGCAACGTTTGACGACCTGCGCCGCCAGCTCCGCCTAGGAATGGGGCCGTGCCAGGGTGGTTTCTGCTCCATGCGAGCAGCTGGCATCACTCAGCAGATTGGTCGTGGAGACGTCGAGGACATCACCGGCCTCATGCGCCTATTCCTGAAGAACCGTTGGATT
The DNA here is from genome assembly GCA_012837655.1 of Actinomyces sp. Taxonomy (GTDB): domain Bacteria; phylum Actinomycetota; class Actinomycetes; order Actinomycetales; family Actinomycetaceae; genus Gleimia. Next base: position 19,245 of record DUQT01000247.1, read on the forward strand.
GGCCTGTGGCCGATCCTGTACGGCAGGCAGGTGCGTCAGACCGCGTTGGATGACTGGATTTTCCAAGGCATCTTCGACATCGAACACGTTCCCGAGGTGGACGACTCCAAGAATAAGAGCGAGGCAAAACGATGAGCTCAACAGTAGTAATTGGCGCAGGGATCGCAGGCCTAACTGCAGCTATCCGACTGCGCGAAGCAGGTCACCAAGTCACGCTCATGTCCAAGGGCATCGGTGGACTCCAGCTTTCCCAAGGTTCCATTGACGTTCTGGGCTATGCCCCGGATCGCGTGGAGAATCCACTCGAAGTCATAAGGAAGGACCCTTTCGAAAAGGGATCTGAGGAAGGCGACCACCCCTACTCCGTTATCGGCGCAGATGCCGTGCGTGAGGGCGTTGAATACATGGCCGAACTCTGCGGCCCCGGCCTTCTGGTTGGAGATCCGGAAAAGAACTACGTGCTCCCCACCGCGATTGGCGCAATGCGACCCACCTGTTTGGCACAGCCTTCAATGGTGAATGGCCAGATTGAAAACGGGAAGCGCTACCTGATCGTAGGTTTCAAGCAGCTTAAGGATTTTTACCCCGAGTTCGTTGCTGGCAACCTGAACCGAACCAAGCTTGAATGGGACGGCGGAGTTGATGCCCGAGCCCTGACACTAGACTTTGAGGTCCGTCCTGGCGAGATCGACTCATCAGCCTTGGTTTTCGCGCGAGCACTTGAGAACCCGGTGGTCATGCGCAACCTTGCAGAAATGATTCGCCCCCACATTGAAAAGGGTGAAGTTGTCGGCCTTCCGGCAGTGCTTGGTGTTAACGGTGACGGGATCTGGGAACGCTTCCAGAAGCTACTGGGCCACCCCGTATTCGAGATTCCGCTCCAACCGCCTTCGGTTCCGGGTATGCGCCTGAATCAGAAGCTCACTCACCGAGTGAAGGATCTAAGGATTCGCTTCATGCTTGGTAGCGAGGCAACTGGAGTTAAGACTGACGGAAAGCGCGTCACGCACGTCCTAGCAGATACGCCGGGAGGCGGCCGCGAAGTTGCCTGCGACTACGTTGTCCTTGCGGGCGGCGGATTTGAGTCCGGCGCCCTGACGATGGATTCTTACGGCAAGGTGTTTGAACGCGCACTCGATCTACCAGTCACCGGCGGTGAACTACCCGACCTCATTCACGGTGATTACTGGGGAGATCAACAAGCACTATTTAGTGTCGGCGTTGCAGTAGACGCTGACATGAAGCCACTCGATAGAAGCGGAAACGTTGTTTACGACAACGTTCGCGTCGTTGGTGGCACTATCGCTGGCGCGATGCGCTGGCAAGAGAAATCAGGCGAGGGCATTGCACTTGGGTCAATGATTCGCGCAACTGATTCTATTCTGGGAGGAAACCGATGACCGACGCATTGGATTTTGCACAGACTAACTTTGCGCGTGCGACTCTCGACAACTGTGTTAAGTGCACGATTTGTGAGACTCAGTGTCCAGTTGCCCGCGTGACCCCGCTATTCCCCGGACCTAAATTTGTTGGTCCGCAGGCTGAGCGTTTCCGCAACGGCGAATCAGTGGATCACTCGCTCGACTACTGCTCGGGTTGCGGTATCTGCACGATGGTTTGCCCGCAGGGCGTGAAGATCGCTGAGATCAACGCTCAGGCCCGCGCAGTCATGAAGGCACAAAACGGCATGCCGATCCGTGACCGTCTGATCACTCAGACTGAGCTCATGGGTAAGGCAATGACGCCACTTGCTCCGATTGCAAACGCGGCACTTGGAATCAAGCCTTTGCGCATGGTCATTGACAAGGTCGTTGGCGTCGCAAAGGATGCGCCAATGCCGACGGCTCACAACCAGTCGCTTCGCGGTTGGTTGAAGAAGCGCCCGCAGCGCACCACCCCAGCTCCGCGCGGCCCGATTGTTTTCTTCCACGGCTGCGCTGGTGGTTACTTCGAGGTTCAGACCTCAAAGCACACGATCGAGCTTTTGGAACACCTCGGCTATGAAGTTCTGGTCCCAGAGCAGGGATGCTGTGGTCTGGCTGAACAGTCCAACGGTATTTTCGGAGGGGCTACGAAGAAGGTTCTGGCGCTTTGCGACGCGTTGCTGTCAGCTGGCTCCGACCTCACGGTCGTATCTTCTTCCGGTTCCTGTGCGGGAATGTTGAAACACGAAGCGAAGGAAATCATGGGCGTTGACGACCCGCGACTGGACGAGATTTCGGTTCGCACGGTTGAAACGTCTGAGTTCCTGCTGGACCTTTACTACAAGGGTGAGCTTCCGGTAGATAACCTGCGTCGACTCGACATGACGATCCCCTACCACCAGCCGTGCCAGGTTAAGAGCCAGGCGATGGGAATGCCCGCGGTGGAACTGATGGAGCTCGTTCCCGGTGTGAAGGTGATCGATTCCGACCAGCCTTGCTGTGGTATCGCAGGAACGTACGGCATGAAGGCTGAGAAGCGTGAGATCGCGGAGGCCGTTGGCAAGCCTGTGTTCGACTTCATTAAGCGCACGAACCCCGACCTGGCTGCTTGCGACACGGAGACGTGCCGCTGGCAACTTGCGAAGGGATCCGGCGCGAAGATGATCCACCCGGTATCGCTCATGCACTGGGCGTTCGGGCTTTCGGATGACCTTCTTGAAGGTGCGATTGACGCCTCCGAGGCCGCGCACGCGTAACCCGTAACAAGTCCAACCATGGGGCTCTACTCCTCCCGAGTAGAGCCCCAACTTTCTATAGTTGCAGTAGGCAAGAAATTAGGAGCTTCATGAAAGTCCCAAAACTGACCGGATCAACCCCTGATTTTCTGCAGGACCTGGCCCGTCAAATGGGCCCCATGCAAGCCATGGCTTTCGACGTTGACGGCACGTTGGCTGACAGTGCGTCACAGGTTCGCCCACGAACGATAGACGCAATTTCCAGATTGTCGAGGGCCGGCGTCCAGCCCATTATTGTTACGGGTCGCATCTTCCCCGCAGCTGCAAAGGTGCTACATGATGCTGGCTGCCCGGGAATAGTGATCGCTAACAACGGTGCGATCGTAGGCGATGGTAAGACCGATGAGATCATTTACCGCGCTCCGATGCCGGCCGAGCTGAGCACCGCCCTCATAAATGTTGGAAGGGAATACGGACTGTCTGTCACGCTGTTTCTGCTACGCGGAATGATGTCGGACCAGGATGATTTTTCGGCGGAATTCTTGAAGGGCGCGAACGAGGGCATTCGGGTTGAAATTGGCGATATTGACGCTGTTGATCCGGACGACATTTTCAAGATCATGTACGCGCATCCTGAGCCCGGTTACCTAGATGAGATTGCGCCGGAGTTGACTGAAAAGTTCCCGGATTTGCAGCGCTCGCTGGATAACTATTTTGAGATCGTCGGGCCTGGCGAGGGAAAGAAGAAGGCGCTGCACAAGACGATTGAAATGCTCGGCTGGGATCCTGCCCGGATGGCCGGTTTTGGCGACGGTGGCAACGATGTGCATTGGATGCCTGAAGTTGGCTGGCCCATCGCAGTCGAAAACGCGAGGCCAGAAGTCGCAGCGATTGCGCGCGCCCAAATCGGGCATCACGACGAAGACGCGGTCGCCGAGTTCATCGACGCCTACCTAGAGGTGTTTTAGGGGTCGGCCCTCCGGAAACAGGCGCCGTGTTCATTGGTGCCTGCCTGGAGGTGTTCTTGGGGGTGGACCTCTGGCAACAGGCGCCGAGTGCATTGATGTCCGCCTGGTTGGCGGGTCGATAAATCGGCGGATTCGCGCTTGTTTAGAGGCCTTGGGTAGCTGGTTATAGATTGTTTTCAATCAGGAGACATAGAAATAACTCCCCGAAAGAAGGAATCGAACTACTGGTCCAACTTTCGGGGAGCACTTCAAACTCCGGTTGCCCTAACACTGCGGGCTGACGACTCGGAAGTCAGTGCAGAAATATCTACTTCTTCTCACGCGCAGGTTGCTTGCCATAACCGGCCATACCCTGCTTTGCGTTCGCCATCTGCGCATCATCGAGCAAAGCAATTTCTGTCCCCGTTGCCATAGCGCGCAACTGAACATCACACACGTATTCCAGGATCGGTAGCATCGAAACAGCTTTCTTAACTGTTGGGCCCGTCGTGATTGCTCCATGATTCTTCATAAGAGCACCCGTTCGGTCTTTCAATGCGGCCGTGACATTCTTTGCAAGGTCATCCGTACCAAATTCTGCATACGGAGCCACCCGAATCGGACCGCCAAACATCGCAGAGTAGTAGTGCGACGTAGGGACTACGTCAACTACCAAACCGAGAGCTGTCGATGCTGGTGCATGATTATGAGTGATGGCTAATGCATCAGTTGATCGATAAACACTGAGATGCAGAGGGAGTTCTGAGGATGGTTCTAGGATTCCATCAACTCTCTCGCCATCGATATTGAAAACAACCACATCCTCTGCGGTCATTTCCTCATAGGGAACACCGGATGGAGAGATCGCTACCAGGTCATCTTTGCGAATAGATACGTTGCCGGCAGTGCCTACCACCAGACCTTCTCTCAGCATGAATAGACAGGTATCGACGATTTCCTGTCGCTCTTTTTCCATAAGCATGATTTACACAACTCTCCTATTTCTGGTCAAGAACTTCCGGGTTAGCTATGAATTTCGGCTTATCTCCTCTAGCAAATGCCGCGATATCAGCAGCCCCTATCCGAGCAGCTAGACGAGAAGCTTCTTTTGAGGCACCACCGAGGTGCGGTGTGATAGTAATACGCGGCGTAGAAATGAGGCGGTGATCAGCCGGTAACGGTTCTTCCGGCAGGCAATCGAGGCCCGCAGCGAATAAATGCCCTGAGTCAATTGCATCTGCCAAAGCGTCATAGTCGACCAGGGGACCTCGAGCGCAGTTAATGAAGATAGAGTTTTCCGGCATCAGTGCGAACGCGTCAGCATTCATCATTTGATGATTATCTTCGGTCACGCGTGCGTGTATGGTCACGATATTGGAGTTTCGAAGGAGGTCTTCCAGGCTCTCAACAAACTCCAGGTTTTCAGGACCATTACGATCCTTAGCCCATGGATCGTACACCAAGACCTGCCCGCCAAACGCGGCAATGATGTGAGCAACCCTGCGTCCAACGTTGCCATAGCCGATCACACCAACTGTTGATGAGCCGATCTCTGGACCTACGTTTTCAAATCTGTAGTAGTCCGACCTCCAGTCACCATTGATGACCTCAAGGTGACGCTGCGCGATTTGTCGAGCAGAAGCAACAATCATGCCAACGGTGTGTTCGGCAGTTGCGGTGGCGTTTCGTCCCGGCGTATAGGACACCAGCACGCCATGCTCGGTTGCAGCTTCGATGTTTGCATTTACAGGTCCGCCTCTACAGATGGTGATCATCTTGAGCTGGGGCGAGTTCGCGATAACTTTTTCAGTAAAGGGAAATGTATGCGAGAAGGCCACATCGCAGCCTTTGAGTGCTTCTAATAGCTCGTCCTCATCGCCTAATGCTTCTTTCACCTCTGCAACGTCATGGAAAGGTGGGACTGGCCAACTAGAGGAAATTGTTGCCAAATCAACTTCTGGCAATTCC
>DUQT01000248.1 GCA_012837655.1 Actinomyces sp.
CACCTGCGTCACGTCACGCAAAGTTGGTCGAAGCGGTTCAGAATCCGCGTGAGAAAGCAGGGCGGTGAGCTCCTGGAATAGCCAGGGCCGCCCCTGACATCCACGCCCGATAACGACGGCGTCGCAGCCGGTCTGCTCCATGATTTGAGTGGCGTGCGCGCCCGTGAAGATGTCGCCGTTCCCCATGACGGGAATATCGACCGCATCTTTCAGCCGCGCGATGGTCTCCCAGTCGGCATGCCCGGAGTAATACTGCGCCTGCGTGCGCCCATGCAAAGCCACAGCCGCCACGCCCGCCTTCTCGGCAATCCGCCCGGCATCAAGGTAGGTTTCATGCTCATCGTCAATACCGACGCGCATCTTCATAGTTACGGGAACGTCGCGGCCGTGCCGTTTTCCAGCTCGTTCCGCACCATTTACGACCTCTTCCAAAATGTCGGAAAGCAGGTCGCGTTTCCACGGCAGTGCCGCTCCCCCGCCCTTGCGAGTCACCTTCGGGACCGGACACCCAAAATTCAGATCAATGTGATCCGCGAGGTCACGATCCACAATTAATTCCGCCGCCTTCCCCATCGTTACCGGGTCAACGCCGTAAAGCTGCACGGATCGCACCCGGTCCGTCGGGTCGGGCTCAATCATGCGAAGAGTTTTTTCATTTCCTTCAACCAGCGCCCGCGCCGTGATCATTTCACAGACGTAAAGTCCCGCGGGTGCGTCCGTTCCTTTTTCCGCATTTTCGAGGGCGGAGCTGAGTTCAGCATTCAGCCCTTTCTCCCCGTACTGGCGGGACAGGCGCCGGAAGGGCACGTCGGTTACGCCTGCCATGGGTGCTAAAACCACCGGGGTCCACAGTCGGATTGGTCCGATCTGCAGAGCCCCGGTGGTCAATGCGTTGCTAGTGCTCAAACTTGGTTCAAGCTTTCAAATAGGCCTAGACGAACGGAAGTCGCTCGCTCAGGTAGGACTCAACTTCATCAACCGGGATGCGCACCTGTTCCATGGTGTCGCGGTCACGAATCGTGACAGCATTGTCATCCAGGCTGTCGAAGTCATAAGTGATGCAGAACGGGGTTCCGATCTCATCTTGGCGACGGTAACGGCGACCAACTGCACCAGCGTCGTCGTACTCAATGTTCCAACGACGACGTAGCTGCTGCGCTAGTTCACGTGCAGGCTCAGTGAGCTGTTCCTTGCGCGACAGCGGCAGAACAGCGGCCTTCACGGGAGCTAGGCGCGGATCGAGCTTCAAGACGGTGCGCTTGTCCACTCCGCCCTTAGTGTTCGGAGCCTCGTCCTCGGTGTATGCCTCAACGAGGAACGCCATTACGGAACGGGTCAGACCTGCGGAAGGTTCGATGACGTAAGGCGTCCAGCGTTCGTTCTTCTGCTGGTCGAAGTAGTCCAGCTTCACGCCGGATGCCTTCTGGTGGGTGCTAAGGTCGTAGTCGGTCCTGTTTGCAATACCTTCGAGTTCGCCCCACTCGGAGCCCTTGAAACCAAAGGTGTATTCGATGTCGACTGTGCGCTTGGAGTAGTGCGACAGTTTCTCCTGCGGGTGTTCGTACAGGCGCAGGTGGTCGCGATCAATTCCAAGGTCGGTGTACCAGTTGATGCGCTCCTGGATCCAGTATTCGTGCCACTCTTCATCGGTGCCAGGCTCGACGAAGAACTGCATTTCCATCTGCTCGAACTCACGCGTGCGGAAGATGAAGTTACCCGGGGTGATTTCGTTACGGAAAGACTTACCGGTTTGGCCAATACCAAACGGTGGCTTCATGCGGGCGGCCGTCATTACGTTGGCGAAGTTTACGAAGATGCCCTGCGCAGTTTCAGGACGCAGGTAGTGCAGGCCAGTTTCATCGTCGACTGCACCCAGGTAGGTCTTCATGAGACCGGAGAATGCGCGGGGTTCAGTCCAGTTGCCACGGTTGCCACAGTGCGGGCAGACAACGTCATCCATGGTGACGTCGGCTTCTGCGACATTGTTCTTTTCTGCGTAGTTCTCAATGAGCTGATCTTCGCGCTGACGCTTGTGACAGGACAGGCACTCAACGAGTGGGTCAGTGAAAGCAGTTACGTGTCCGGATGCTTCCCAAACAGCGGTGGGAAGAATAATTGATGAGTCAAGTCCAACAACATCATCGCGCTGGCGAACCATGCGTGACCACCATTCGCGCTTGATGTTTTCTTTCAGCTCGACGCCAAGTGGGCCGTAGTCCCACGCCGAACGGGTTCCGCCGTAAATCTCGCCGGATGGGAAAACGAAACCGCGACGTTTCGCGAGGTTGATGACGGAATCTAGACGTGAAGGCTCTTGTGCCACAGAATCTCTCCTTATTTTCGATACCGCACCTGGCTGGTGCGTTTCATATTCCGCACCTGGATGATGCGGACAACCCCAAGTTTAGTTGCTGCGTCAACAAATAGAAAAAGAGGACGCAGGGAATGTGGATCATTCCCGACAACCCGGAGCAAGCTGCGCAGGAACAGGAACTCAGCCTCGCCCTCTGGAATGAATATATGGCTTCACACCGCGGAACTATTGACATCACGTGCACGTGACCACGTCAGAATGCGACGAAGGTCTCAACAAAAATATTTGAAGACAAAACACGCCTTAGTGATAATGGTTGTCATGAGCATTCGAAAAAGTCTTGTTGCAATCGGAGCGGCAACCGCCTTTGTTTTGGCGGGTTGCGGTACCGCGGGTGAAAATGCGGGCGAGGCCGAGGGGGACGCCCTTTCGGTGAAGGCTTCCTTCTACCCGCTGCAGTACCTGGTAGAAGAGATCGGCGCGGAGAAGGTTTCAGTTGAGTCGCTGACCCCTCCTGGAACTGATGCGCACTCCTTGGAGCTCTCCCCCAAGGTAGTGAGCGAACTTTCCACTTCCGACGCCGTGGTTTACCTACACGGGTTCCAAAGTGCAGTTGACGCCGCAGTCGCAGAAACGGGTCCGAGCCACGTCCTCGACGTCACGGACGCAGCGAAACTAGCCGAGACCGGGGCA
>DUQT01000249.1 GCA_012837655.1 Actinomyces sp.
CTGCCCTCTATCGGCGCCACGGCCGCTAGCGGAATACGGGACAACTTCAGTTGCGGACGAGCCGATTCAGTGGTGGACAGGGCCGTCTCCGTATAGACAAGGCCCTTCACCACAACCGCGGCCAGCCTCGCCCTCGACCCCTATTGTTCATCAGGCAGAGGACCGCCGTACCAGCGCCGCACCATGGCGCGCGCGATCGAGATCGGGCCGGGCGCTTCCACTTCCCCAGCGCGCATGGCTTGTTCGTATTCCGCGCGACTGTAGAACCGCGCCCAGTCCAACTCCACGCCATCCACAACCGGCTCAACTGAGGTTCCATCCACAACCCGCGCCTGGTAGCCGAGCATTAATGACCGTGGGAAGGGCCATGCTTGAGATGCAACATATTCGATTCGATCAACTTCAAGCCCGACTTCCTCCAGCGTTTCGCGCTGCACAGCCTGTTCGGGCGCTTCACCCATTTCCATGAAACCGGCAACCAAAGACGCGTAGTGGGGCCGCCACATCGCGTTGTGCGCAACAAGGAGGCGATCCTCATCATCATGTATCGCAACAATCACCGAGGGGTCAGTCCTCGGGTATTCGATCCGCGCGCACCCTAAACACTGCCGTTCCCAACCACCGGCAGAGTACTGCGTTCGCGCCCCGCACCGGGCGCAGAATGCTCCGTTGTCATGCCATGACGCCAGTCCCGCACATGTCGCCAAAAGCTGCATGTCCGTCGCGTCCACGTGATTTACCGTGCGTCGCAGGTCTGCGTACCCTTCCGTGTCGTTGGGATGTATTTGAATACCGAGGAGGACGGTGCTGCCGTCCACCCCGAGGAAGAACACCCGCTTAACCCGGTGGTTCTCGATCGCCCCGAGCTTGTGGCGAGCACCGCCCTCCGAATTCGGAATGTACCGGTGACGTTCGCCAACGAGGAAAGTGGCGTTTTTGTCTGCTTTGACGCCGCAGTGTTCGAGCACGGTGTCGAAGATGGTTTGGGGATCTTGCGTGCCTTCAACGACCGCGCGTGGCTGCACGAACGGGCGCGCGTAAGTGCAGGGGTTCCATTGTCCAGAGGATAAGGGCAACAATAAGGTCATGCTTCAACGGTACTGCACGCGGTACGGTTGAAGCATGAGTCAAACATCAAAAAATACTTCTGGACTTACTCCGAACGCTGACAAATCATCGCCCTCGCCAAATTCGCGGGTTGTGAAGCGTGCGGACGGGCGCGCTTTGGATGAGTTGCGGCCTGTAAAGATCACGCGCAACTGGATCAAGAATGCAGAAGGTTCCTGCCTGATCGAGTTCGGATCCACTCGCGTACTTTGCGTCGCCTCCTTGACCGAGGGCGTGCCGCGCTGGCGGGTTGGTTCCGGCGAGGGTTGGGTTACCGCGGAATACGCGATGCTCCCCCGGTCTACGTCGACGCGCTCGCAGCGCGAATCGGTGCGCGGAAAGATTGGCGGGCGCACGCATGAGATCTCGCGTTTGATTGGCCGATCTATGCGCGCAATCGTGGACGTGTCTGCACTTGGTGAGAACACGATCGTGCTCGACTGCGACGTCCTGCAGGCAGATGGCGGAACCCGGACGGCAGCGATTACCGGCGCGTACATTGCGCTGGCCGACGCCGTGAAATGGGGACAAGAAAAGGGCATCATCGCTGCAGATAAGGCGCACAAGAAGGTCCTTTCGGACTCCGTGTCCGCGATTTCCGTAGGCATCATCGACGGTGTTCCAATGTTGGATCTTCCATATGAGGAGGACGTTCGCGCCGACACTGACATGAACATCGTGATGACGGGCTCTGGCGATTTTGTTGAGGTTCAAGGCACCGCCGAGGAGGTCGCCTTCAACCGTACCGAACTCGGCGCATTGCTTGACCTTGCGGAGAAGGGATGCCAGACGCTGACTCAGATCCAGCAGGTAGCTCTCGCGAGTGAAGACACCACAATCAGTAGCGCGGACCTCGACCTTTCGAGCTCTGACGCCGGAACCAGCGCCGATTCCGCGGCCAACAATGCTGGGCAACCGGCCAACCCTACCGCCCAGGTCACCAACGGTTCCGCGTCGTCGACGAATGAGTCGGCAGGAGCAGCCCCAGGTTCCCGGCAGTCGGCCAACGGTTCCGTGGAGGCTCACTAATGACCGATTTCCGCCTCGCCCTCGCCACTGGAAATAAACACAAGGTGCGAGAGCTGTTTGCCATTTTGGAACCGCTCCTGCCCGGGTTAACCGTCGATCAGATCGGCACGACGCATGATTTTGACGTTGCCGAGCCGGTGGAGGATGCGCCCAGTTTTGAGGGGAATGCTCTGATTAAGGCGCGTGCGCTCGCGGATGCGACCGGCCTGCCGGTGATTGCGGATGATTCGGGGCTTGCCGTCGACATTTTGGGCGGTGCGCCGGGCATTTTTTCCGCGCGTTGGAGCGGGCATCATGGGGATGATGAGGCGAACTTGACGCTCCTTTTGAACCAGCTGGCGGACGTTCCCACGCAGTATCGTGGGGCAAAGTTCGTGTGTGCGGCGGCGATGGTCACGCCTGGCGATGGCGCCGTGTCGGCGCGTGAGATTGTTGAGGTCGGAGCAATGCCCGGCCGTTTGATCACAGAGCCGCGCGGTGATGGCGGATTCGGGTACGACCCGATCTTCGTGCCGGACGGGTACGAGGTCACCTCGGCCGAGCTATCGCCCGAAGAGAAGAACCGGATTTCGCACAGAGGCAAAGCGTTTCGGGCACTCGCCCCATCGATCGTCGAGGCGCTGCGCAACGTGTAGCAGCCATCGCTAAGCAACGGGAAAATCGAACGCGGGCTGGGTGACAGCCCGCGTTTCCGTATTCTGCGGGCCCCGGCCGCCCCTGTTGCGGGAGATTTCGGCCACCCACTAGATCGATGGGCGGACATTTCGACGTGTCCACCAAGACGATTCAGACCAGAAGTGCCAGCGACCTCAGTTTTTCGCGATCAGTTAGCAGCCGGTCACTTGCCTTTCTACCCTAGGGACTTGCGCCAATTAACCGTTCAGACCCGAAGTGCCACCGGGAATTTGGTTTCAGACCCAACGTGCCACCGGGAGTTTCGTTTCAGACCCATCCTGCCGAATCTCAACCTGGCTGCCCTTTGCTTTCAGCCAGTTTGGGTCGGAATGATTCACGAGGGCGGTGCTCACAAAACCTTCTGTGAGGGCAACTGCCCAAAATGGGGTCTCTTTTGACCACTTGGGGTCGGACTCACTTCTGGAGAGCAGTTTCCCAAACCCATTCAGAGGGTAACTGTCCAAAACCTACCCCAATTCCGCCAGTTAGGGTCGGACTCGTTTCTGGGAGCAGCCGCCCACACGCCACTGTGAGGGAAACTGGCCAAAAACAGCCACCAAACCGACACTTTGGGTCTGAATCGAAATTTTGGGCATGGGAGCCCCGGATTACAGCAAACTAGCCGGGCCAACTTTAGGATGGGCAAGGCCCGCTATTGCGGAAGGCAAGTCGCACAGCAACCCAGCGGAACCGGGCTCTGCAGCAACCCAGCGCGGCCCGAACTAACCCCTACAGGGAGTATGTTGCCCCCGCGTATGCCGTTGAGATTGCGCCATCCCACACTTCGCGCGCCTCCGCCAGAACAACAGAGGGATCTGTCCACGGCTGAATGTGGGTCAAAACCATGGAGCCAACAGCTCCCTTCTTCGCGATCTCAGCTGCACGCGCACCCGTCAGATGCACGCCGCGCGCCTCGTCGGCGGCGGTGAACCCGGCCTCGGACAGAAACAGCTGAACGCCATCAGCCATTTCTTCAATGCGCGGGCAGGTATCAGTGTCTCCGGTGTAGGCGAGCTCAACGCGCTTTTCGGGATCCCCCTCGGATGGCCCTTCCACTCTGAATCCGAAAGAGGGCACGGTGTGCAACCCCTCATAGGGCGTAATCTTCAGCGGCCCAACCATCAATGGTTCCCCGTCGTGCAGGATTACAGGGTCAAAATCGCCTTCGTAATCATCATCTTCGGCGAATCCGTCGAGGCCGCGAACGCGGTCCATCAAACCGTCCGGGCCGGCTAGCAGGACCGGTCCGAGTGGGCCGGTCGGGTACCAGCGTCGGTGAACCTGAAGGGAGATGACGTCTCCTACGTGGTCGGCGTGCAAGTGTGACAGTACGACCGCGTCAAGCTTCCGGGCGTCAATGTAGCGCCACAGTGCGCCAAACGACCCCGGGCCCAGGTCGAAAACGACGTTCCACGTGCGGTCTTCCCCGATTTCAGGGTCCGCCCCGCGCGCTTGGACCAAGTACGACGAGGCCGCCGAATACGGCCCCGACATTGATCCCGTGCAGCCAACAACAGTTAGCCTCATGAATAGACCTCCAAGTGCGAAACCTCGCCCACGATTGGGCCCAGGAATCGCCGCGCCAACGGCGCGAAAGCAGTTTCGTCCCCGGTCGCGTAGAACTCCGGGGTAGGCACGGGAAGCTTCGCATCCCGCAACAGTTTCTCTTCGACGAGCCTCTTGTAAACCTCATTCGCCGCGGTTTCTGACGAAGACACCAGCGTCACGTCCTCGCCCATCACGTACGAGATCACGCCCGTCAACAGCGGGTAATGCGTGCAACCAAGCACCAAAGTGTCAACGCCGGCCGCTTTGACCGGCTCCAGGTATTGATGCGCGACTTCTAATAATTCCGGGCCGGTAGTAATTCCGGCTTCCACGAATTCGACGAATCGCGGCGCGGCCTGCTGAAAGACCTCCAGGTCTGGAACCGCGGCGAAAGCGTCCATGTACGCCCCGGACAAAACGGTCGCCTGCGTGCCAATGATGCCGATGCGCCGATTTTTTGTCACGGCAACGGCGCGCCGAGCAGCAGGTTGAATAACTTCGACGACCGGGATGCCAGCATCGACCTCGTAGCGTTCACGCGCGTCCCGCAAAACGGCAGCAGAAGCAGTATTACAAGCGATGACTAGCATTTTGACGCCGCGAGCGGCGAGCTCATCCATCACGCTCAGCGCCAGTTCGCGCACGCGTGCGATCGGTTTCGGCCCGTAGGGTGTGTTCGCGGTGTCGCCCACGTAAATGATCTGCTCATTCGGTAATTTGTCAATGACTGACCGCGCCACCGTTAGACCGCCGACGCCAGAGTCAAAAATCCCAATTGGAGCAGATTCCATAGTTAGAGGGTACTTTGCGAACCCTCCGATTGAACAGCCTCTAAGAGTGAATCTTGCCACCACGATACGAGCAAAAACACAAGCGCGATAAGTTCCTCCCGCGTGAACGCGCGCGCCGTGTTATCCGCGTTACTTTGCGATTTATTTTCATTGCCGAGGGCGTGGCTTCGCTCACCCGATGGTGGTTGCGGAGCGCGCGCTCCAGCGGCTTCCTCGGATGGGGCGCCGGCGGAGGTCGGCCCGGCCTGTCCAGTGGGTTCGGCGCTCGAACCGCCACCGGCGGGGACATCTGCCGATGGGCCCGGCCTACCAGCGAAGGTTGGGTCGCCGGCAGCTTCGCCGCCACCGGCGGGGCTCTCAGCGGCGCCCTCGAGAATCGACATTATGCGGTCGTACCAAAGTTCGGTTTGTTCGGAGGATTCGACGCCAAGTCGCTGCGCGAGGACGAGGCGCAGATCGTTGAGGCCGGACAGCCACTCCCAGACGTGTTCGCGCGGAACGAGGACGGAGGTGTTCGCGCCGGTCACGATGTCGGACAGGGCTTCGCCGATGGCTTCGAGCCGTTTGGATTTCTGTGTGCGCAGGGCGTCCTCGGTCATGGCGCGCAGGGATTGAGCTTCGGTGGGGTCTTCGGACATGGATGGAAGTAGGATCCGCAGGGTGGGATCTTCTGGTTCGTCGCGCTGGTCCTCGACCATAATTGCACTGAGAAAACTTTGTTCGGACGGGGCATCCAAGACGGTGATGGTTTCGCCCAAGAGTTGTTGGAGGATGAGGGCGACCTCGTCGTCAAGTTCAGTTAAATACCCGTCCGGGGTTGAAATGAAACCACCCAGAAGCATGCGGACCTCACGTGGATTCAACGGGTTCGAGGGTAGCCTTCAGCCCGTAGGAATGCATCGCGTAAACGTCCGCTTCCATACGCTCCTTCGGTCCTGTGGAAACGACAGCCTTGCCATTGTTGTGTACTTTCAACATTAGCGAGGACGCTCTTTCCAGACCGTATCCAAAATGCCGTCGGAACACCTGGGTTACGTAAGCCATGGTGTTGACGGGGTCGTCCCAGACGACTGTGCTCCACTGAGCATGCTTAGAAACACCCGGCGCTGATTGCGCACTGGGTCGCTGTTTCGTAAGTGGGGTGGGCGCCATATTTTCAGCCTAGGAGAAAGACTCCGCGTTGGTGCGGTTTTGAGGATAAACTCGAAATATGCCTGCATCAGCATCAACTGCATTATTGACCGATATGTATGAGTTGACGATGCTGGATGCCGCTTTAAAGGGTGGCACCGCAAATCGTCGCTCCGTTTTTGAAGTTTTTGGCCGCCGGCTACCTGCAACCCGCCGCTTTGGCGTCGTAGCGGGGACCGGCCGCGTCCTCGAAGCGCTTGAACGCTTCGTTTTCCTTCCTGAACAGATCGATTGGCTTCATCGTGAAAAAATCGTGTCTGACGAAGCGCTGGACTTCTTGAAGGATTTCCGTTTTTCTGGCGATATTTACGGGTATGCGGAGGGTGAATGCTATTTTGAGGGCTCGCCCATCATGACCGTGGAAGGCACGTTTGCAGAGACCGTTTTGCTTGAAACGCTCGCGCTTTCCATCCTGAATCATGATTGCGCCGTCGCGTCTGCCGCTTCGCGAATGACGATCGCAGCGCACGGCCGCCCCTGCATGGACATGGGTGCGCGCCGCACGCACGAACGTTCCGCCGTGTCCGCCGCCCGCGCGTCCGTGATTGGTGGTTTCCAGGGAACTTCCGACCTCGAGGCCGGAATCCGCTACGGCATCCCCACCATCGGCACGTCGGCGCACTCGTTCACGCTGCTACACGATTCCGAAGAAGAGGCGTTCCGCGTACAAATCGATTCGCTCGGAACGTCCACCACCCTGCTGGTTGACACTTTTGACATTTACGAGGGCGTGGAGCGCGCGGTCAAGGTGGCTCGCGAGGCAGGCGGTGAACTGGGCGCGGTCCGAATCGACTCTGGTGACTTGGTTGCTCACGCGTTTAAGGTTCGCGGTCTGCTGGATTCACTTGGAGCGAAGGACACGAAGATCACGGTGACCTCGGACCTTGATGAGTACGCCATTGCTGCGCTTGGTGCTGCCCCTGTTGATTCTTACGGTGTAGGTACGCGCCTGGTAACTGGGTCCGGAGTGCCTACCGCTGCACTCGTCTACAAACTCGTTGAACGCGAGGGCGAGGATGGCAACATGGTCAACGTTGAAAAGAAGTCTTCCTCCAAGTCGACCGTTGGTGGCCGCAAGGTTGCTGGGCGTGTCCGAAACGAAGAGGGATACGCATCCGAAGAACTCATCGTCGCTGGTGGATCCCGCGAGGCCGCGCTGACCAAGCTTGAGGAAGAGGGCGCGCGTCCGCTTCAGGTACCGCTGGTTATCGACGGCGAGATACAGAAGGAACACTGGGGCCCGAACGCACTCAGCGAAGCGACCAAGCGTCACCGCGAAGCTCGCAACGAACTGCCCTACCAAGCATGGAGGCTGTCAGCCGGCGAAGCGGCTATTCCGACGCGCTTCATTCACCTGGGCTGAGTAA
>DUQT01000250.1 GCA_012837655.1 Actinomyces sp.
TCTTCCAGGAAGTCATCGCGAAGCACCTGGGCCGCGATATCAAGCCTGCCGTGCCTGGTCCCGCAAATGCGCCCACGTTCGAAGTACCCATTTTCGAGGGCGGAGATTGGCGCGACTATATTGCTCCGGCGTTGTCGTTTAGTCACGTGCCAACATTTGATGAGGTCGAGCCCGCGGCAAAATACGCTCTCTACAGTACGGATGTCACTGCAGAAGATCGGACGCTGGTTTTCACCGATGTGCGTGACCGCGCGTACTGCTTCCTGGACGGAGAGCCGATCGGCACGATTCACCGCACGCAGCGTCAGCGTTCCATTACGCTTCCTGCGCGTGCAGGCAAGCTCACCATGCTGGTCGAGGATCTGGGACGCGTTAACTACAACATTCACATTGGAGAGCCCAAGGGTCTAATTGGTCCGTGCCGCAGTGAAACGCGCACCCTAACTGAGTGGACGGTCAGCCCGGTTGATCTGAACTCGATGGCTACTGATTCCGCGAAATCCGACAAGCTTGAAGGACCTGTTGCAGGTCCCCTACTAGCTACCGGACGATTTGACGCGCCGGAGGGACGCAACCTCTTCCTCAGCACGGAAAACTTTGCGAACGGAATTGTCTGGTTCAACGGGCAACTAATCGGACGGTACTGGTCTGCCGGCCCAACTGCAACGCTCTACATCCCCGGACCACTGGTGAAGGCACACGACAACACCGTGCAGGTGTGGGAATTCGAAACGATTCTCGATCCTCGCTTCACATTCGTTAGTGAGCCAGCGCTTGGTCACACGGAGGCTTAGGAGACACAATGAGTGCCGCTGCTGTTCACTCTCAAAAACTCACACCAAAGAAACGGCGGGCCAAGAAGGATTGGCGAGGCTGGATTTTCGTCGGCCCGTTCATGTTCTTCTTCGCTCTGGTGTTCATTGCGCCACTGCTGTACGCGATCTACCTTTCCCTATTCCAACCAAACATGGTTTGGGGTGTATCTGAGGGCGAGAAGTTCGTTGGCTTTGACAACTACGTAACGCTGTTTCAAGACCCGAACTTCTGGAGCGGCGTAACCGGCGTCGGCCTGTTCCTATTGATTCAGGTGCCGATCATGCTCGGCATATCGCTGTTCCTCGCCCTAGCACTTGACTCTGGGCGGCTGTGGGGAGCGAAGTTCTTCCGGATTTCAGTGTTCCTCCCCTACGCTATTCCGTCCGTGGTCGCGACCCTCATGTGGGGTTTCCTCTACGGAACCAGGTACGGCGTCCTCGCCTCAGTCAACAGGGCATTTGGTTGGTCAGTGGACTTCTTTACACCCGGACTGATCTGGGTCGGAATCGGAAACATTGTTACCTGGTGCTACATCGGCTACAACATGCTGATCCTGTACTCGACGTTGAAGACGATCCCGAACAGCCTGTACGAAGCCGCGATCATTGACGGTGCCAATGAGTTTGACATCATTCGGGCAATCAAATTGCCCGCCCTTCGCGGATCACTAATGATCACAGTCATTTTCTCGATTATCGGCACGTTCCAACTGTTCAACGAACCGAACGTTATGCAGCAGATGTCGAACAACGTGATCACGTCTCACTTCACACCCAACTTCTACGCATTCCACCTCGCATTCGAGGCACACAGTCCGAACTATTCCGCAGCGCTCGCGATCGTGATGGGTCTGATCACTGTTGTCGTTGCCTACGTCGTGCAGTTGTGGGGAGCTCGAGGAGATAAGAAATGAGTAAACCATTAACTCTGCGAAAGCCGCGCCGGAAACGCTATAGCCCGCGTATGCCACGCAAATCAGTGATTCTGACGGTCATGGTCGCACTCGTTGCGGCGTATGCGCTGATGCCTCTGGTCTGGCTGATTATCAACTCTACGAAGACTCAGACCGACTACATCACCACATTCGGTTTCTCGTTCGGCGACAGCTTCGCACTATTTGACAACATCAAACAGACCCTGGAGTACCGCGACGGCATATTCGTACGCTGGTTCCTAAACACCCTGCTCTACGTGGTGGTAGGCGCAGGTGGCGCGACACTCCTTGCCGTACTGGGTGGCTACGGCCTCGCAAAATACAATTTCCCCGGCCGGAAAACTGTCGTAGCAACGGTCTTGGGCGCGATCGCGGTCCCAAGCACCGCGTTGACAGTGCCGCTGTTCCTCATGTTTTCCAAGATGGGATTTGTTGACACTCCCCTGGCGGTCATCATTCCGTGTTTGATTACGCCGTTCGGGTTCTACCTGATGTGGGTATTTTCCCAGGAGGCCGTTCCTACCGAACTCTTGGAGGCTGCTCGCGTTGACGGATCTAGCGAGATCAATACGTTCTTCAAGATCTCGCTGCCTCTGCTGGCACCGGGAATCGTGACGGTGGCACTTTTCGCGATTGTCGCAACTTGGAACAACTACTTCCTTCCGCTGATCATGTTGACCTCGGAGAAATGGAAGCCACTAACCACCGGGTTGAACGACATCAAGTTGCAAACCTACTCCCCCGCGGGAGGCGTTGAGCCACTTCAAAACGTCATTTTGACCGGTTCACTACTAACCATCATTCCGCTTTGTATCGCGTTCCTGGTCCTGCAGCGCTACTGGCAATCAGGGCTTGCAGCGGGAAGCGTTAAGGAATAGGAGGCCGCCAAGTACCTACTATTCTTCCCCCCTTGCTCAAAAGTAATTTCATGTACGACAGAAGGAAACCAATCATGAAGAGGAAATTTCTTGCTGCTTCCGCCCTCACGGCTTCTGCGGCACTTGTCCTAGCTGGCTGTGGTGGCGGCACCTCCGATTCCAGCGAGGGCGCAGACGCTCCTGCGAGCTCAGATGAACCAGTTACGCTAACGGTGTGGGCATGGGAGCCCACGCTTACGCCGGTAGTATCTGCGTTTGAGGAAGCAAACCCGAACATCAAGATTGATCTGCAAAATGTGGGCGGCCCGGCCGACACGTACACCAAGATCGATAACGTCCTCGCCGCTGGTGAGGGTCTGCCGGATATCGCCCAGATCGAGTACTACGCACTTGCCCAGTACGCAATCACTGGTGAGCTCGCCGACCTAACCGAAATGGGCGCGGCTGACCTCAAGGATCAGTACACGCCGGGCACCTGGAACGCGGTCACTATGGCTGATTCCGGCAAGGTCTTTGCACTGCCCATGGACTCCGGCCCGATGGCACTGTTCTACAACGAGAAGGTCTTCAAGGAGGCCGGCATCGACACTCCTCCCACCACCTGGGAAGAGTACTACGAAGCCGCCAAGAAGATCCGCACACTCGGTGACGACTACTACATCACCACAGACAATGGCGACGCTGGCATGGCAACTTCAATGATGTGGCTTGCCGGTGGTCACCCATTCACCGTTGAGGACGGGAACGTAAAGATCAACCTCTCTGACGAAGGTGTTACAACCTACGCTGAGTTCTGGCAGAAGATGATCGACGAAGATCTGATCAACACAACCGTCTCCGGCTGGTCGGATGACTGGTTCCGTGGCCTGGGCGATGGCACAATCGCGTCACTGATGACCGGTGCTTGGATGCCGGCTAACCTGATCGGTTCATCCCCGGACGCTTCGGGTGACTTCCGTGTTGCACCTCAGCCGGTAGCGAAAGCTGGCGAGACCGCAAATGCCGAGAACGGTGGATCATCCCTTGCAATCATGACCAAGTCTGACAAGAAGGAAGCAGCCTACAAGTTCCTTGAGTTCATGAGTGTTGGCGACGGCGCAAAGATCCGCGTTGACAACGGAAACTTCCCCTCCACTAACGAAATGCTCCAGGACGAAGAATTCCTGTCCCACACTGATGACTACTTCGGTGGTCAGGAATACAACCGCGTTCTGGCTCAAGCTGCAGCTGACGTGCTTCCCGGTTGGAGCTACCTACCGTTCCAGCCCTACGCGAACACCATTTATGGTGACAAGGTAGCGGGGGCTTACACCGGTAAGACCAACCTAAAGGATGCTCTCCAGGCCTGGCAGACCGACCTAGAGGCATACGCTAAGCAGAACGGCTTCATGCAGTAACCTGCACAGAAAGTATTAGAAAACAGTTGTGGCCCGAA
>DUQT01000251.1 GCA_012837655.1 Actinomyces sp.
AAATGCAGTACGCCTGCCGCAATCAACCCCGAGAACAGGGCAAGCAAGCCATACCGGATCATGTCTTTGATTACCACGTGCGGCTCGGCCTCGGGAAGTCGTTTCTTAACGAACCACGTCGCAATTAGGCCCTGCGCGATACGTGAAATCGTTTCTGCAACCAGCGCGCCCGCCAGCCACAGGACGGGTGGTAGGAAGAAGATCTTCAAAACCCAACCCAAGATGATCTGCCCGATAGTGGGGAACAGGACCGTGTAAAACACGGGGCCACCGTCTTCAAGCGAGTAGAAAATGCGCTGTGAAAACAGGATCACGACCGCGCCGGCAAGGCCCGGCAGCATGATCACGAGGGCGTTAGAGTACGCCGCCATCTGATCCATCGGGTTCGTGGGGCCAAGAATTTGGAAAATCGGGATCGCAGCCGCGCCCAGGATTGCCGACATCCACATGGTCAACAGCAGGGCGGACCTAATACCAAGCTGATAGTTGCGCACCATCGCCTGTCTATTGCCATCCGCCGCGGCCGACGCAATACGGGTGAACAGCGCCGTCGCAATCGACACTGAAATAATCGATTGGGGAAGCATGTAGACGGTGAAAGTAATGCTCATCGCCGCGGTGGATGCCGCAAAAATGCCGGTTTCCGTACTCCACGAGTTCGCCGCCGCCGCAATATTCGACGTCGACAGGTAGCCGACCTGCCCAACCATCAGGGTTGCGAAAACCCAGCCGGCAATCTTTGATGCCTTGCCCAGTCCGGTTCCGCGGAAGTGGAAGTCCAGGCGCAACCTAACGCCCGCCTTCTTCAGTGGAATTATCAGTAGCAGTGCCTGCGCAATCACACCCAGCGTTGCGGGGCCCGCCAAAAGTGCGGTGCGTTGAAAATCCCATACCGTGGGGTCGTTAATATCCGAGGCCGTGCCATACACGGCAATGAACACGATCAGGCCAATAATGGCAATCACGTTGTTGGCGGCGGGTGTCCACATGTACGGGCCAAAAATCCCGCGAGCGTTCAGGAACTCACCTAACAGGGCGTATATGCCGTAGAAGAAGATTTGTGGCAGACACCAGACGGCGAAAACTATCGCCAGGGATTTCCACGCGGGCGCCATCAGTCCTGCGGTTAGGTTGACCAGGATTCCGGCAGCAGCGACCATCACGATCGTCAGCACGAACATGATTAGGCCCGCCAAAGTCAGGAGCCTGTTCACATATGTAGAGCCAGATTTTGTCTTGAATGCGCGCACGATTTGCGGAACCAAAATTGCGTCCAGCAAACCGGCTGCCAGCAGGTTGAAAACAGCGTTCGGCAAGGTGTTCGCAACGTTGAACGCGTCATTCGCGCCCGCAGCGCCCAGTGCCGCGAGTAGCAGAGCTGTCCGCAGGAACCCTAACCCTCTTGAAAACGTTGTTCCAACGGCCATGACCGCAGAAGACTTAAACAGAGAGCTCTTTTTAGGGTCACCAATCGGTTGTACGTCATCGGCATCAGGGACGTTTTGTTCACTCATTGCGTTCTCCCGAACCGTCTTCGGAATCATTGCCGTCGACCATGTCCACGCGACGACCACGCTTCACAGTTCGCGCGATTCCAACTACCAGCAGGATGCCAAGTAGTACAGCCGCGACGGCCATGCCCTTATTTTCCCATTCGGCACGGACACGAACTTGGATCTGCGTATCGTCGTCGATGATCAGCCCGTTCGGGCCTTTCACTTTAACTTGAGTTAAGACATTACCCGACCCGACCGCACGAACGGGAATTTCAACAATCGTCGCGCTCTTCGCGGGGATTTGCACCTCTACGCCCTCATCGACTTGCAGTCGCGGGTCTGAAGGAACGAGTTCCACAATCGCGTTTACGGGCTCTTCCAGCGTGGAACTTACGCGCACGGGCAGTCGCGCGGACTGGTCCAGTACGTTGATTGGCGCGGATTGTTCCACTTTCACAGACGTGGCAAGTTGGTTGGCTTCTTCCACAACCCCATTTTTGAGGGCGGAGCGCAGCCGCGGTTCCTGGCGTAAAGCTAACGCGGATGCAAGCAGAACTCGGGATCGTTGCCGCGTGACAATGCCCGTTGAGTCTTCAAGCGCTGACGTCATTGCGGCTGTGGACTCAATGGCTTCTTGGAGGGTGTGCATTTCCGCGTCGGTGATCGACCCCTCGGTTGCGACGTAGTCCGGCAGGGACGTACGGGGTGTCGACTCGCCAGATTCGGCAATGGCGTCCCCGATGTTTAGAGGCTTGACCCAACGTTCACCAAGCGCAGCGTTAACCCGGTCGAGGATTTCAGGTTCATCAGCGTTCCTGCTGGTCAAGGCAACCATGGTTCGCGCCTGGTTAGGCAACTGGCGAGTAATAACCGCCGTAGTTGCGCGAATCATCTGCTGAATATCGAGCTCTTCGTCCGGGCTATGAGCGCGCCGCCCCAACAGTTCAGTAAGCGTATTGTGAGCGATCAGGACGTCAGTTCCCGCGTCACCAGATCCGTCGCCAGCCTCGCCCTCATCGGCGCTGAAGGTGGCCGCCACGGACTCGCCCGTGTCGGTGTCGAACCGCGTCCAGGTCGATGGGTCGTAGGTCAGAACCTCAATCGGCCCGAGCCCCGTCCCCCGCGCGATGATCGTCTGATCCGCCCACGTCCTCACGGTCTGTAAATCCAGCTGGTCAATTTCGGGAATTACGAAAGAATCCAAAATCTCCAAACCGGCATCGGACGCCACATCAAGATTCCGCACAGATTTGGAATCCTTCACCAACCGCGGCAACTGAGACGGTTCGTTCAGGTGCGCGATGCCGGCAACGTCCGCGTCCGCGGCAGGTAGCGAAATAATAGGACCGTTCGAAACTTTCGCGAGGGCGGAGCTGAACTGCTCAGATTCAAGAAGGCCCGCCCCAACTGCAAGGGTCACCCCGTTGGTGTCGGCAAGTTTCATGGCCAGGTTTTTCTGCGCGACGGTGGGAGTTGTGGAGACAACACCGTCAGACGTGTCAATGACGCTTTCTGAAATCATGGAGACCACAGACAGGCGGGTGGGTTCCACCTCATAGCCGGAATCCCACAGCAAAAGGGTGCGGTCATAGGCTTCCATGTCGCCGGCGCTCGCGGTTATTTCAAGTCCGCGTGGCCCCCAGTAGAAGTCAGACATGAACGGCAGGTCATCTGTTGGAACAGTAATGCTGAAATCGCGAGTCTGCCCGGCTTTTAGTTCGCTGATCTTGGTGCTCTTGATGTAGTCACCGGCGTAAGTTTCACCAGCTAAATAAGCATCAGTTTGCGGAATCGTCACCATTGAATCGCCGCGCACATACAGGTTCAACTGAATGTCTTTTAGAGTTTCGCTCTTCGAAGTGAGTGTTCCGCAGATACGCACAGAGTCGTGATTCGTCACCACGCGCGGTTCCAGATCGTTGATTGAAATCTGGAAGTCAGCGACGTCCTCGGCCTGAAGGTCATCCGCATTGGGGGTGGCCGGCGAGAGTGGGGCTGCGGGCGACAGGGCGGTGGCT
Source organism: Actinomyces sp. (assembly GCA_012837655.1). Taxonomy (GTDB): domain Bacteria; phylum Actinomycetota; class Actinomycetes; order Actinomycetales; family Actinomycetaceae; genus Gleimia. The sequence goes on from DUQT01000251.1 coordinate 3,515, forward strand.
CGCCCAAGTGGGGCCGCAGGCGAGACGGCGGTGGCTTGCCCAAGTGGGGTGCCCGGGAGCGGTTCGGCGGCACGCGCAAGTTTGGCAGCCGGCGTCGATGCAGTGTCGGGCGCAGCGGCGGCCTCGCTACCAAAAATCGTAGCGGGCATCGCCAGGGCCATCAGCACGGTTGCAATGACTTGTGCAAAGCGTTTCATCGGCTACTTCCCGGGGTATAGCAGGTCCAACGCGATGGCGACGACGCGGCGTTCGTTCGGATACGCAAGAACCCTGGACACTTCAGCAAGGGGGAACCAGGCGGCGTCCTCGGCTTCTTGGTCCGGATCGTTTTCGACTGTTATGTCTCCTTCAACGAATTCTAAAAGATAGTGGTGAACGACCTTGTGGACACGACGATCCCCGGAGGAAAACCAGTAGTCAATCGACGCGAGCGGTGAAACAATCTGCCCCAAAATACCCGTTTCTTCGGCGATTTCACGCATTGCAGCGGTTTCGGCGGTTTCTCCGCGCTCCAGGTGACCCTTCGGTAGGCACCATTCAATTTTGCCCGCCCGGTTTCGACGCGCGATGACGGCGACGTACGGTTTCCCATTTTCAACTTTGACCACAAGTCCGCCGGCCGACGTTTCGTCCACAACCGGCAAGTGGCGGGTGTGCACGCGAACGGACCGCGTCGCAAAACGACGGCGCGGTGGGCGTGGAACTCCCATCTTGCGGGGTTGTTTATGGCCGGCCATGTCCCTACTCTATGACGTGGCGCGTCTGATATACCGAATTGTCTGCTTTCATGGCACCCTTATAAGGATGGTAAAGCACGACGATACTAACGAAAACAAGGCCACGCACTCCCAGGCGGCTATCCAGAAATCTTTAGAAGCCGTTGGCTGCGGGGACGTAGAAAGACTGCTAAATAACGCACGCGTTGCGTTGGAAAGTCTTCCCGAACCAATATTCGAACTAGGGCGTGTCTTTGCCGACGCCGGATACGAGCTTTCCCTGGTGGGCGGCCCGGTCCGTGACGCTTTCCTGTCGCTGACCCCGCATGATTTTGATCTCACTACGAACGCGCGTCCCGACGACACGGAGCGCCTACTCAACCAGTGGGGTGACACCACCTGGGCGGTTGGAAAGGCCTTTGGCACGATCGGGGCTCGCAAGGGCGACCTGATCGTCGAAGTGACCACGTACCGCACCGAAGCTTACGACATGGATTCACGCAAACCGCAGGTCGAGTACGGCGACACCCTCGAGGGCGACCTCACCCGCCGCGACTTCACCGTGAACGCGTGCGCGATGACCCTGCCTGACCTGGAGCTCATCGACCCCCACAACGGCCTGCAGGACCTGGCCGACGCAGTTTTGCGCACCCCCGTCACGGCCGCGCAGTCCTTCGACGACGACCCGTTGCGAATCATGCGCGCCGCGCGTTTTTCAGCCCAGCTAGGAATTGATGTTCCCGAGGATGTTATGAGGGCCATGTCAGACATGGCTCACAGGCTTGAAATCGTGTCGGCCGAGCGCATTCGCGCAGAATTCGAGCGGCTCATGATTTCACCGAAGCCCCGTCGCGGACTGGAACTCATGGTGCACACCGGTGTTGCAGACATTGTTCTGCCAGAGCTGTCCAACCTCCAGGACCTAAAGGATGAACACAACCGTCACAAGGACGTATACGAGCACACTCTGACCGTCCTCGAACATGCAATTGAGCGCGAAACTGGCCCCGACGGCCCTGTTCCCGGCCCGGATTTCATCCTGCGTTTCGCCGCGATCATGCACGACGTCGGTAAGCCCGCAACGCGTCGCTTCGAACCCAACGGGACCGTCACGTTCCACCACCACGAGGTCGTGGGCGCGAAAATGACGCGCAAACGCATGCGCGAACTGCGCTTCGACAAGGCAACCACCAAAGCTGTCGTTGAACTCGTTCGCCTACACCAGCGCTTCCACGGCTACGGGGAGCAAAAGTGGTCCGATTCCGCCGTTCGTCGCTACGTTACGGACGCGGGCCCGTACCTTGAGCGCCTCCATTTACTTACGAGGGCGGACTGCACAACCCGTAACCGCCGCAAATCTGAGTATTTACAGGCGGCCTATGACGACCTCGAAAATCGGATTCACGAATTAGAAGAACAAGAAGAACTGGATTCAATACGACCCGACCTGGATGGAAAACAGATCATGGAGCTTCTGGATATCAAGCCGGGGCCCGAGGTCGGTCGCGCGTACAAGTTCCTACTAGAAATGCGGTTGGAACATGGGCCTCTTGGCGAACAGCGCGCCCAGGAGGAGTTGCTAAAGTGGTGGGAATCCAACCGCTAACCGTGCACAATTGGCGCGTAAATCTCTCGAAGAAAGGTTAGAGCAGATGGCGGACAGCCGCGAACCTAAGAATAAGAACGGAGCCTCCCGCAGCGGTGGCTCGGGTTTGCCGTCGCGTCGTTCGATCCATCACTCGAATTCTGGCGAATCTGGAAACACCGGTAAACGCACAGGCCAGGGTGACAAATCGAAACGAACTAGTGCGGGCGCAACTGCCAAGAGCGCAAAGCAAGGCAAGAAGCCTAAGAACAAGAAGAAGCGTTCCCTGGGCCGCAAGATCGGCCTAGGTGTGCTGATCGCGATCCTGGTTGCGATAATCCTTGGATCCATCGGGTTCATCGTCGCCTACGCGACCACGAAAGTCCCCCAACCCGGCGAGTTCGCCCTGGCGCAAAAAACCACCGTCTACTACGCCGATGGGGAAAGTGAGCTGGGAACCTTCTCCGAAATCGACAGAACGATCATTGATACCGAGGACGTT
>DUQT01000252.1 GCA_012837655.1 Actinomyces sp.
AGCACCTTGATAGCGGCATCCAGTAGGTCGCCCGCTCCCCTGCCATGCAGAGCCGACACCGGATAGGGCTCACCCAATCCAAGATTCCACAGGGCGTACGCATCGGCCTCCTGTGCCGCTGAGTCAACCTTGTTGGCCGCCAACACGACCGGCTTGCCCTGCTTTCGCAGAAGCTTGACGATTCTTTCATCCGTATCAGTGATGCCAACCGTTGCGTCAACAACAAAGAGGACGGCGTCGGACATCTCGATCGCGATCTCGGCTTGCTCCGCGACGGAGCGATCCAGGCCCTTGACGTCTACTTCCCAGCCACCCGTATCAACCAAGGTGAAGTCCTTGCCCGCCCAGTTTGCCGGGTAGGACACGCGGTCGCGTGTGACGCCAGGCGTGTCCTGCACAACCGCGGCGCGGCGCTGCAGGATGCGGTTAACCAGCGTTGACTTTCCAACGTTTGGTCGACCAATCACAGCCAGAACCGGGTTTCCAGCGCCAGTATCCACATGACGGGGATCCTCACTCTCACCAGAAAGTACGTCCTGGTCCTCGTCGGTCAGATCATAGGAATCGAGACGCTTTCGCAGGACTTCCGCTTGCCGCTCGGCCTCGTCACGAATTTCAGCGCGACGGGACAAATCCATTGCAACGAGCTCTAAGACCTTGTCGACGGTCTCTTCAGCGGTGAGTGCTGAAGAATCGAGTAGCACAACTCCGTCAGCTGCGTCTTGGAAGTTAACGACGGTCGAATCCTTCGCATCGCGCCCAACAACTTCGCCGCGGGTGGATTCAATCGTCGCCTCATCGGCGTCCTCGCCGTGGAGCTGTACCGCACGACGACGCATGCGGGCCTCCTCTGACGCCGTCAGAAGTATCCGCACATCCGCGTCCGGTACTACCACGGTCGTCATGTCACGACCTTCCGCGACCATGCCCTGTCCAGATCGGCGGGCGCGCTCAATGATTTCGCGCTGCTGACGCACCAGTGATTCGCGCACGTCCAGGTTGGTCGCGACCTTTGAGACCTCATTCGAAATACGTGACTCCCGAATCGCCTCGGTGATGTCCTCATCGCCCATGTGAACGCGGAAATCGTCCGGAGAAGTCGTCAAACTGAGCGGGAAGGAATCCGCGGCACCGGCAACCGCGTCCTGCTCGTCAAGCGGCAGACCGGCGTCCAGGCAGTACCACGTCAGGGCGCGGTACATGGCTCCCGTATCCAGGTATCCAATTCCGAGCGCGCGGGCGACCGACCGGGACACGGTTGACTTTCCAGAACCCGATGGGCCGTCAATCCCGATTGACAGGCCGAGCTCACCTATCAGCTCTTTTATCTGGTCGATAGTCAAGTTGTTGTATGTCTGTTCCACGTTTACTCCTCGGGAAGTTTTCCGCTGCTCAAAAGTTCACTGGGTGACGATGCGCCAGCCGCGGGCTTCAAGCTCCACTTCGGCATCTCGTGCGCGCGTTGGCTCCACCGCGATTCGTGCGGCACCTACGCGCTGATGGGCGGAGTGGTCAATCGTCAAGTCTTCAATGTTGATACCGACAGCGCCGAGCTCTGAAAAGAGTCGCGCAAGCTCACCAGGCTTATCGGGGACGAGTACTTCCACGATGGCCCACCTTTGCGGCGCCCCACCGTGCTTGCCTGGGATTCGAGAAACACCGTCATTTCCCGCAGACACGACGGCGTTGATTGCACCTACCGAACCGTGGGCTCCAAAACCATCGCGCGCTCCCGATTCCAAACCTTCAATTAGATTGTCGAGGTCGGAGCGGAACTCATGTAGGACATCAACTACGGGACCGCAGTTACCGGACACGATTGATGTCCACAACCGTGGGTCTGATGCTGCGATACGCGTGGTGTCTCGCAACCCCTGGCCTGCTAGATCTAGGGACTCTTCGGTGGCATCGCGGAGTCGAGCGGCAAGAAGTGAGGCCACGAGCTGGGGTACGTGAGAAACAGTTGCCACTCCCCTGTCATGTTCGCCGGCATCCATTTCAAGGACGGTCGCACCAAGGTCGACGGCGAGGTTGCGTACAACGACCTGCGCGGACGCATCGGAGCCCGCTCTCCTTACGACAACCCAGGGTCGGCCGATGAAAAGGTCGCGGTCAGCCGCGGCTGCGCCACTGCGTTCACGCCCAGCCATCGGGTGGGATGGCACGTACTTGGACGTATCAATACCGGAGTTTTCGACCTCGTCAATAATTATTGACTTTACGGACGCGACGTCAGTGACGACCGCATCCGGGTGTTCCTTCAGCGCGGATACGACACACTCTGCGGTCACGTCCGGTGGGACGGCGACGATAACCAGTGCGGGTTCTGGCGAGCTTGAATCGTAAGCTTCGCCTGCACCCAGATCGCGGGCAAGCGCCAGCGAAGTTGGGGAAATATCTTGCAGGTAAACCTCAATGTCGGCTGCGCGAAGTGCCAGCGCGGCAGAAGCGCCCAGCAGTCCTGAACCCACAACAAGGACGGGCCCCTTGGTTTGGATGGGCCTGCCGTCCGGGTTTGTTGCTACGTCGGTCACGGTGGCTCCTACAGATCCACGGCTCGGTAAAGTTCGGCCAGAACGGGGCCTTCAACCTTGCGCGTAACGCCGGGATGCAGGCGACCGATGTGAACGGGACCGAACTCGGTGCGGACGAGTTCGACGATCGGGAATCCGACCTCTTCCATAATCCGACGCACGATGTGGTTGCGGCCTTCGTGAAGCGTGATTTCAACTAGCGTGAGGTCGCCGTAGTGATCCTTGATCTGGAAATCATGAATATTTACGGGACCGTCTTCGAGCTCGATGCCGCGCAGCATTTTCTTACGAAGTCCGCGCGGAACCTCACCGGGCACAGTCGCCACATAGGTCTTCGGGATTTCCCAAGACGGATGCATGAGGCGGTGTGCCAGCTCGCCGTCGTTTGTCAGCAGGATCAGCCCAGCCGTGTCTGTGTCCAGGCGTCCAACGTGGAACAGTCGTTGCGGATAGTCTGAAACGTAGTCCGCCAAGCAGGGGCGTCCTTCTGGATCTTCCATTGTGGAGACCACGCCCATCGGCTTGTTCAGCGCGATCGTGACGGTGTCTTCATCAAGCATGAGTCGTTCACCATCGACGTGGATGGTCTGCTTCTTGGGGTCAACTCGGGTGCCGAGTTTACGCACAACTTTGCCGTCCACCTTCACGCGACCCGAAATGATCATCTTCTCGGCGTGGCGGCGCGAGGCGATTCCCGCCTGAGAAATCACCTTTTGAAGTCGAATTCCAGATGGTACGTGCGGATCGTTTCTCATTGGTTCTCCCAGGTCTGTGCTATTTCATCTAGTTCTTCACGGTCGGGCAGGTGCGGGGCAAGCGGGCTCAGCTCGTCTAGGGATCGCAGTCCCATCCGCTCTAAAAACTCTTCCGTAGTTCTAAAAAGAGTCGCCCCCGACGCGGTTTCCCCCGCGTCTTCTATCAGGCCGCGGGCAGTCAAATTCCGAATAACTGAGTCGACGTTCACCCCGCGGATTGCGCTCACCTTCTGGCGCGTGACGGGTTGGCGATACGCAACCACAGCCAACGTCTCAAGCGCCGCCTGCGTCAACTTTTGCGTGTGGTTGCCAACAATAAAGCGGGAAACAAAGGGATCGTACTGTGGCCGTGAATAAATCCGCCACCCGCCTGCGACCTCGCGCAGTTCGAATCCGCGTTGTTCACGGTCGTATTCGTCACGAAGATTTTCGAGGACGAGGCCCACTTGCTCGACTGAGATTGAAAGGGCTTCAGCTAGGTCCTGCATCGAGGCTGGTGCGTCTATCACCATGAGGATCGCCTCTAGCGCTCTGGCGAGCTCCTCATCATTAATGTGCGGTATTGCTTGCTGCATGTTGACCTCCCGTCAATATCCGCTACTGGCACTAGTTTAACCCTACCGGGCTAAGCCAAAGCAATCGGCTCTTCCTCGTCTTCTATTGCCATCTGCGTCACGTCAGTTTCTTGTCCAGTCCATTCGATCTCGAGGACGCCGAGCGGCTTGTCTTGCTTAAACCTAACTGCGCCCTCGCGGTATAAATCAAGGACTGCCAGGAATCGGGACACGACTGTGTTTACATCAGGGGCGTCGTCGCACAGTTTCTCGAACGTGGAGCTTCGCACGTCTTTGAGTTTGGCGAGGATGTATTCGGCCTGCGGGCGCACGGGCACGAGCGGGTCGTGCAGGTGCGTGGTCATCACGGTTGGGGGTGTGCGGTAAAGCGCGTCAGCGGCTAGTTTGGCGAGTTCGATTGGCGTGATTGACCACTTTAACTCTGGAAGTAGGGCGGCAAACTTGGGTTCCAGTCCGGCGTCGCGCGGGTGCAGGTTGGCGTTCGCTTCCCACAGGCCACCAAAGATTGTGGCGACTTCTTTGAACGCACGGTATTGCAGGAGTCTAGAGAACAGTAGGTCGCGGGCTTCCAGGTACTCGAGGTCTTCTTCGAGTTGCTCGTCGTCGTGCGGTAACAGGGAGCGTGCCTTCATGTCGAGCAGGGTTGCTGCCACCACTAGGAACTCGGATGTGCGCGACAGGTCAGGTTCGATGCGCATATAGGAGATGAACTCATCAGTAACCTGGGCAAGCGCGACCTCGGTGATATCTAGTTCACGCTTCGAGATCAGTCCAAGTAACAGGTCGAAGGGGCCCTCAAAGTTCTCCAGGGTGACGGTGAATCCGCGCTGATCTGATCGATCTGCCACGGCATCGGGTTGTGCGCTATCGGGGTGCGCATCATCGGGGTATGCGCCTTCGGGTTGTAAGCCAGCGGGGTGTGCGTCATCAGGTTGTGAACGATCGGGGTGAAAGCCAGCGGGATGTACGCCATTGGGATGAGCGTCATCAGGTTGCGCGCGCTCAGGGAGTAGCGCTTCGTCCTCGGAAATCGAAGGCAGGGTTTCCACTACGCGGCGTCTCCACGCGCGATGACTTCGCGGGCCAGGCGGCGGTAGGCGTGTGCACCCTTGTGGGTGGGCGCGTAGGTGGTGATCGGCTCAGTTGCTACGGACGCGTCGGGGAACTTCACGGTTCGCGAGATCTTGGTGTCGTAAACCTTGTCACCAAATGCGTCTTCGAGTCGTTCGATGACTTCGCGGGCGTGCAGGGTTCGGGTGTCAACCATGGTCGCGAGGATTCCGTCAATCTTCAGGCGCGGGTTCAGACGATCGTGAACCATGTCGATTGTGTCGACCAGCAGTGCGACGCCGCGCAGAGCGAAGAACTCGGCCTCCAGTGGAATCATCACGCCGTGTGCGACTGTCAAAGCGTTAACAGTGAGCAGGCCAAGCGACGGCTGGCAGTCAATCAGGATCACGTCGTAATCATCCATGACTGGACGCAGTGCGCGCGTTAGAGCCTGCTCGCGGGCGACCTCGTTAACCAGTTGTACTTCCGCAGCGGAGAGGTCAATATTTGCGGGCACCAGGTCCAGGTTTTCAATCTTCGTCTGCTGGATGGCGTCCTTAACGTTTAGTCGCGGCGACAGAAGCAGGTTGTAGATCGTTAGGTCGAGCTCCTGGGAGTTAATTCCAAGCCCCGCTGAGGCTGCTCCCTGCGGATCAAAATCGACAATGAGGACGCGGCGACCATACTCCGCCAGTGCAGCCGCCAGATTAATCGTGGTCGTCGTCTTGCCGACGCCACCCTTCTGGTTGCACATTGCGATCACGCGGGCAGGGCCGTGTGATGAGAGTGGCTGGGGGACGGGAAAATCATCGTCTCGGCCACCCTCCGGTGGTACGGGAACTAAACCTGGTTGAACGTCACTCACCCCAATAGAATATGTCATTACACCAAATGTTGTGCACCGACAGCCTAAACGCCTCCTAAAACCGCCGGCATATTGCACTCTGCTTGTTCACAAACTGCGCGGCAGTCTCTAGAAACGTGGCTACACCCGCGAGTATAGGGCTCTAGAGCATTTGCCTTGTACGCGTGGATGGGAAGCCGCGTGAATTCTTATTGGCCTTGCGCGCGCGGATACGCAGTCGCGTAAATTCTTATTGGCCTTGTGCGCGTGGATGCGCAGTCGCGTGAAAACTTATTGGCGTTGTGCGCGCGGGTGCGTGGTCGCGTGAATTTCGCGAAGCGTCGAGATCGAAACCTTCGTGTAAATCTGGGTCGTTACAACTGATGCGTGCCCAAGTAGCTCCTGCACGTCGCGAATCGACGCTCCCCGCTCCAAAAGATGCGTCGCAAACGAATGCCTAAGCGTGTGCGGCGAAACTTCGGACTCAATCTCAGCCCGCTCAGCCAGGTCCTTTATTACCTCCCACGCACTTTGCCGTGACAGTGGCCTGCCCCGCTTATTCAAGAAGAGATGGTGATCCCCCTCCCCTCTTGCCGCTAGTTCAGGCCGTCCATTTCGTAAATAGTTCTCAATCGATTCAATC
>DUQT01000253.1 GCA_012837655.1 Actinomyces sp.
CGGCGTGTGCGGCACGTGGTTGGACCGGAGCTAGGATCCCAACTGGGCAACGTTCTTTCAGAAATCGAAAACGGGTCGTCGGTGTCGCGCGCCTTGTTGAAGCTTCGTGACCTGACTAAGTCTCGACAACTGGCGCGACTGCTGGACACTCTAGTTTCCGCAATGGAACGGGGAGCGCCACTTTCTACAACTTTGCGTGAACAGGCGCGCGACCTGCGAGATGAGGCGCGCAGTCAACTAATGGAATCAGGTGGCAAACAAGAGATAGCCATGCTGTTCCCCGTCGTTTTTGTGATTTTGCCGGTGACGGTGGTTTTTGCCCTCTATCCCGGCCTAGTAGCACTACGGATATAGAAGTTCATTCGAAATCCCGGAAAAGAAAGGCCAACCATGAACACGCTATTTACTTGGATTTACCTGTGGCTAACGGAAGAAGACTCGGAGCGAGGAGACGTGCCCGGCTGGGTACTGGTCACGCTCATGACTGCCGGCCTGGTGACAGCGATCTGGGCGATCGCGTCGCCAACGTTGTCGAACTTGTTCCAAACTGCGATCTCGGGCGTGCAGGGGCCGTGATTGTTTGAAGTCTTGAAAAAGTGGCGCGAGGATGAGCAGGGCTCTCAAGTTGTGGGCCACGTGTTGGTCCAAGTCCTGGTCGTCTTCGTGGTACTGGGTTTACTCCAGATGGCCTTCGTGTTGCATTCGCGAAATGTCGCGATCGATGCGGCCTCTGAAGCCGCGCGTCGAGCCGCGCTGCTGGGTGCATCCATAGAGGACGGCGAGGCCCGCGCGAACGCTTTGCTCAATGGAACACTCGGTGCAGATGATTCACGCAGCATCACCGTCTACGAAACCATCCGGCTTGGGGAACCCATCGTGGTTGCAGAGGTCGCAATGACTTTGCCGATCCTCGGCCCGCTCGGGTTCTCGCAGTCGCTGGTCGTTTCGGCGTCCGCGTGGAAGGAACCCGCCGAATGAACCGGTCAATATGCCATGTTGGGGTGAGCTCAAAGTGAAGCGCATGCTGGGTCGCTTTCGGGCAGAACGTCAGATGAGACGCCAATTTAGACGCAGACGCACGGCCACTGAGACGTCAAGTCCCAACCCGACCGCGTCCAAGGACCCCGAATCCGGTGAAGCAACCGTCGAGTTCATCGCCATGACAATCGTGATCCTAATTCCGCTTGCGTACTTTATTTTCACGATCGCAGCCGTCCAGTCCGCAGTTCTTGCCTCCGAGGCCGCAGCTCGCGAAACCGGACGGATAATGGCAAACAAACCGGAGGCTACTGCTCACGTGTCTCGTCAAGCTGACCAGATCTTCAGTGACTACCGCGTGGACGGAGCACACACCGTCACAGTTCAGTGTGAACCACAGCCGTGCGCTAACGCCGATCTGATACAGGTCCGCGTGGAAGCCCACGTTGAGCTCCCACTGATTCCCGACGCCCTTCGCGGCGCCCTCATGCCTACGATCCCAGTCATTGCGGACTACGCGATCCCCGTTAGCAAACTACAGCTGGTCGAATAGGGGACAGCCATGGCAATAGGGATGCAAAACAGCGGGACGGGGACCGCAGCCCGTCCACCCAAAAGCCAACGCGCCACCAAAGCCAACGAAGCCGCCAAGGCCAAAAAATCAACCAAAGCCACAAAATTGTCCAGAGTCAGAAGCGCAAAAACAAGCCACGCCAACGACTCAGAGTCCGGCCGCATAAGCCTGCTAATACTGGGCCTCGCCTTGCTCGTGGTCGCACTGGTGCTCTCATCCGCCGCAGCGACCACCGTCCACGTGCAGCGCAGGCAGTTGTTAACGTGTGCGGACGCGGTTTCCCTGTCAGTCGCGGGCGTGGCGTCGGCGTCGGACTACTACGAGGGCCAGGCAGACCCAATATTGCAGTCCGACCTGAACAGGCAGGCCCGCACAGTGTTCAATCAGCTCCAAGCCACTACCTGTGACGTCGGAACCAGCCGAAACATTACGGATGTGGCAGTTAGAAACAACGCAGTTGAAATCCGAATGACGATGACGCCGGAGCTTCCAGTTTTTGGGAAAGTGCTCGATTTCATTAACCAACCGCTAACAATCAGCGTTGCCTCCCTAGCGAAAATGCACTAATCCCCTAAAGTGGAAGGCGTGAATACTGAATTCCC
>DUQT01000254.1 GCA_012837655.1 Actinomyces sp.
ACGACCCGCTCAATGGTAGCGAGCTTGCCCTGATAGTCAGACTCAGCCACGACCTCGACAACGATTCCGTTGTATCGACGTCCCGCCATTTTCACGCGAACTAGGGACCCCTTTTCAACTACCATCCCCTGCGGGATTCGGTAGTCGAACAGCCTATCGAGGTGAGGCAAGTTGGTGTCGACGAGCACGCGTGCGACGAGCTCGCCCCCAAGCAACGATGGCTGTTTTGAAGTCATACCCCAATGTAACCATGAGGCACGGACATTTAAATACTCAAATGTCTGAACTTCAGTTGATGGCGGCCTTCAGCTCATCTACGCGGTTGACCTGCTCCCACGTGAACTGGTCGCGACCAAAGTGTCCGTAGGCAGATGTCGGCTGGAATCCAGGGTCCGTTAGCTTCAGATCGCGGATAATCGCAGCTGGACGTAGGTCGAAGACTTTGCCGATAGCTCGTTGGAGTTCCACATCGGGAACAACGCCGGTACCGTAGGTGTCCACGAACAGGCCGACCGGTTCTGCACGACCAATGGCGTAGGAAACCTGGAGCTCACAGTGCTCAGCCAGCCCACCGGCAACAACGTTCTTTGCGATCCAGCGCAGTGCGTATGACGCGGAGCGGTCCACCTTGGACGCGTCCTTTCCTGAGAATGCTCCCCCGCCGTGACGGGCAGACCCGCCATAGGTGTCCACAATGATCTTGCGACCGGTCACTCCGGTATCTCCCGCGGGGCCTCCAATCACAAATCGACCCGACGGATTGATCAAAAGTTTGGTTGAAGCAGTGTCATAGTTTTCACCAAGCGTACTTAAAACCGGTTTGATGACGAGCTCAGCAACGCCCTCGCGAATTTCATTCAACGTCAACGATTCTGCATGCTGGGTGGATACGACGATAGTGTCGATGCTGACGGGTCGGCGGCCGTCGAAACGGACGGACACCTGCGTCTTTCCGTCTGGACGCAGCAGCGGCATTTCGGTGCGCCTGACTTCTTCCAACTTGCGGGCGAGTTCATGGGCCGTCGCAATCGGTAGCGGCATGAATGTCGGCGTGTCGTTGCACGCGTAGCCGAACATAATTCCCTGATCGCCTGCACCCTGAGCAGATAGCTGATCTTCGGACGATTCTTCGCGATACTCAAGTGAATGATCCACAGATTGCGCAATATCAGGCGACTGCTTGTCGACAATCTGGACAACCTGCAAAGAATCCGCATCGAATCCAGTTCCTGGTTCGGTGTATCCGATATCGCGAACTGAATCTCGAACGATCTGGTCAACGTCGATCTTTGCGGTGGTCGTCATTTCCCCCGCAACGATTACGCGATTTGTGGTGGACATGACCTCCACGGCAACGCGGGATGCCCGGTCCTGCGCTAACGCGGCGTCGAGGATCGAATCAGCGATACGGTCGCAAACCTTGTCCGGGTGACCAGACGTTACGGATTCAGAGGAAAACAGGCGATTCTCATTCATAAATTAACCCTAATGCTTCGGTAACGACCCGGGCAACAATCGTGATTGGAGCCTCAGACCGCCCAAAAATCAGCCCTTTCAGGATCTAGTGTTCAATGCAAAATCAGGTAGCGCACGCCGGGAGACCCTGTATGCGATCAACCGTGCCACTGCGCGGTGCCTCAAACCATGTAGGCGACCTACAACAACTTTTGTTTCGTTAGTGCTACGAGTACACGTGCCACTTCAAGTTTCGTCCCGGAAGCCTTCAAAACCACGTCTCCCGCTTCTGTCACAACCGTGATTGCGTTCTCTGCTGTTCCAAAGCCAACGCCGGTTCCAACTCGGTTTATTGCAATCAGGTCCGCGCCTTTCCTGCGAGCCTTCTCGCGTCCAAACTCCATGATCTGCGCGTCGTCACCAGTTTCCGCAGCAAATCCAACGCAGAACAGTTCTGGGAATTTCGCAGCCGTTTCTTTCAAGATGTCCGGGTTGCGAACCAAGTCGATGGTCCACCCGTCAGCGTTTGCTTCCGTCTTCTTGACTTTTGCTTCGTTATATTTCCGAGGGCGGAAATCGGCAACTGCCGCAACAAAGAAGCCGAGCTGAAACTCACCGGCTCTACTTGTAACAGCGTCATGCAGGTCCGTGGCGGAGGGTGTCTGCACGACCTCGATCCCGCTTGGGATCAGGTCATCGGCAATGTTCGCGGCAAACAGGGTTACCTCAGCGCCGGCTTCCTTGAGTGCCTGCGCGATGGCGACTCCCTGCTTTCCAGTCGAGTGATTACCCAAGTAACGCACCGGGTCAATCGGCTCGCGCGTCCCACCAGCAGTAACAAACGCCTTAATTCCAGCCATGTCAGGAACGCCAGTCACCTGTGGCGCGCCACCCAGGTCAGACGCCCCGGCCCCGGAAATGCCAGCACTCAAATCGCCAGCCATTCCAGGCACACCGGCACTAGACTCCCCAGCTCCGGAGACGTCTGCCAAGATAGCCTCGGCTGCTTCCGCGATCTGGTCAGCTTCCGGCATGCGCCCTCGACCCGTATCACCAGAAGAAAGCGCACCTTCGGTCGGTTCGAGCACGTGGATTCCACGTTCTTTCAGCACGGAAATATTGTCCTGGGTCGCTGGATTTTCCCACATTGCCGTGTGCATCGCGGGCACGACCAGCACGGGGCAGGTTGCCGCAAGAACCGTGGTCGTCAACAGGTCGTCGGCAAGTCCAATGCGGATGCGTGCAATTAGATCAGCTGTTGCGGGTGCAATCACGATCAGGTCAGCATTTCGAGCTGCCTCGACGTGGTCTACTCCGGCTTCCTCTTCAAAAACGTCCGTGTGAGCCGGATTATTCGACAGCGCTTGCCACGTAGTCTTGCCAACAAAGTGCAGGCTTGAACGCGTCGGCATGACGCGAACGTCGTCGCCTAGTTTCATAAAGTGGCGAACAACGCCGGGCACCTTATACGCGGCGATGCCGGCCCCCACCCCAACGATTATTCGACGGGGTGGACGACCGGCACCACTACCTAAGTTCAATTCTTAAAG
>DUQT01000255.1 GCA_012837655.1 Actinomyces sp.
CCGCGATCACATCGCCAATCCCGGCGAAAACCTTGTGATCGCGGGGTATTGGCTTATCACTAGCGTTCATGACAACGGTGATGGCTTCGTGGCCGTCAGGGTTGTATGACACGTAGCGCATGACTTCGTTTTCAAGTTCGATCATTTTTGTGCGCGCGTGCCACAGCCAAAGGTGCTGCCTGCGTAGCGATGCTAGGGAGGAATACCAGTGGTAGAACCTGCCCGCACGCGGGTCGTCTAGCTGTCCTTCGGGTGTGGCAGGCAGTGGTTGCCGGATCGCGTCGTCGCCGCCCAGACGTTCTTCTTTAACACCAGTGAATCCGAGTTCATCACCGTAGTAAATCGAGGGCACCCCACCCGAAGTCATCAGGATCGCGACGGCGAGCCCAACATCGTCCTCATTTTCAAGTTTGGACGCGATTCTGGTTACGTCATGGTTTCCGATGAAGGTTTGGGGCAGGAACTGCTCTAGGAAGTCGTTGTGGCGCTGCAGTGTCCAGTCGAGTTCGAAGAAGTTCTGGTCGTTTAGTGCGGACCAGGTGGCCTTCCACAGTTCGTACTGGGTGAGCGAATCCCACCCGGAATCCTTTACGAGTTGCGGGTAGTCGCCGTGGATTACCTCAGCAACGATCCACACGTTTGGGTGCTGCATGCGAACCGAGGGAAGGATATCTTGCCACACGTGCGGATCCATCGAGTACGCGGCGTCTAAACGCCACCCGTCCGCGCCTTCATCAAGCCAGAAGTTCATGACTTGCGCGATCTTTTCCCGAACCTTTGGGGTCTGGTGATTCAGTGTAGCCAGGCCGGTGTGGCCTTCAAAGCAGTGATATTCGGGCAGTTCGCCAGCCTTCCAACCATCCCAGTTTGGTAGCAGGCAGTCCGCGTACTTGGAATCGGGGCCTTCGCGCAGGGACTGAACCATCGCGTGGCGCGATCCCACGTGATTGAACACGCCATCAAGAATTATTTTCATGCCACGCTCATGGGCTGCGGCAACCAGGTCCTTGAAATCCTGCATGGAACCCAGTCGCGGGTCGATGCGATAAAAGTCAATCGTGTCGTAACCGTGGGAGTACGAATGGAAAATCGGGCCCAGAGACAGTGCGTTCGCCCCCAGCCTGATCGCGTGATCCAACCACGGGATCAAATCCGCCAAAGTCCGCGGGGGAGTGTAGTTACAGCCGCTAGCGTAGGTCTCGGCGGCCTCCTGGCCGTCGTCGTGCGCGCGTTGGCCGGCGGCGTGTGTGCGTTGACCGTCGTCATGCGTGCGTTGACCGGCGTCGTGAGTACGTTGGCCGGCGGCGTGAGCGGCAGTTGCATGGCTATCTGGTGTTTGCATGTTGGCTTCTTGCCAGTCGATTTCCGGGTTCGTATCAGGTGCGCCAAGGGCGCCGAGCGGGAAGACCTGCCACAAGATTGCACTGTCGCTGAAGTTCGTCATATTTTCATACTCTCATTAAATGCGGTCCTCGTTGTCGTTTGAACGGCACGTCGAGGACTGATAGTAATGGGGGATGCCTGAAGGTCACGTTTTACACCGCCTTGCGAACCGGTTGAAGAAAGATTTCCGCGGCCAAGCGCTGCAAGTGTCGTCCCCGCAGGGACGATTTGCGGAATCGGCACAGCTGCTAGATGGGACCGAAATAGTTTCCGCCCACGCGCACGGCAAGCACCTTTTCATCGAGTTCGAAGCCGCCCGTTTCGTACACATCCACCTTGGACTGTATGGAAAGTGGCGTTTCTCCAGCGTGGTCGAGGGCGAGGCTCCGGACCCTATTGGTCAGGTGCGCCTCCGGCTGGTTTCTGATTCAGAGGTAGCTGACCTGTCGGGCCCAACGCGCTGCGCCCTGGTGACTCGTGATGAGGTCGATGAGGTCATTGCCAGGCTCGGCCCCGATCCGCTGGATCCTCAAGAGGGGGACCGGGCGCGATTCATCAACGAGGTCCGCAAACGCCGTCGCGCCATCGGCGAGCTCGTTATGGACCAGTCCGTCGTCGCCGGCCCGGGAAATATTTACAGGGCGGAATCATTGTTCCGGGTCGGCATCTCACCGTTTCGAAAGGGCGCTAACACTTCGCGCACCCGCATCGGCCAACTCTGGGATGACCTGATTGTCCTAATGGAGGACGGCGTCGAAACTGGCATCATCACGACGATCGACCCCGAGGACGCTCCTGCGGAACTCATCGAGGGTGACGCTGAAGCATCCCGCTTCTATGTGTACCACCGAACAGGGAGGCCGTGCGTGGTTTGTGGTACCCCAGTGTCGGAGCAACTCGTGGCAGGGCGTCGCTTATTTTGGTGTAGCCACTGCCAGCGCTAAGCGCGCGGGCCGGTAGCTTCGTCAATGTTTGACCACTTTGAAGCCGACCGGGCCTTGCATCTGTCGCGTCTGATTCCTCAGACTCTTCTACTTGACTTCTTCAAACCCGAGGTAGTCATATAGCCGAGTTGCGGCCTTGGCTTGGCGCATATCGACGCGCAGGCCGATGTCTTCGAATCCGGCTTCGCCGACTCGGCCGGCAACCTCTCCGATCAAAGCAGTGGCGATGCCACGCCCTCGATAATCTGGATGGACCATCAGTTCCAAAATGTAGGGCTGGTCGTCATCGTCATCCCAAGGGGTGCCGATCGTGACGAAAATGGCGCCAATGAGTTCGCCTTCGGACCAGGCTCCGACGAAGGAATTGTCTAGGGGATTACCGAACTCGCCGGCAAACAGCATGCGCATCTGGTCCACGGACTCGAACAGGTTCTCCGCGGTTTCCGGCGAGTCGTATGCAACCAAAGCAAGGGCTGCTAGGGCCGGAATGTCGTAGCGGGTAAGTGTCGCTAGCTCAATTCCGGCAGGTCTCTTGAGGCCTGTAAGGGCCTCCAACTGGGCATTCAATGTGAGCTGTGACATATCTATAGCGTAAGTCTTTGGGCCCTAGAATTCGCACGAATCGCGCTAGAAATGACGAACGCTCACCGAGAAATAATCTCAGTGAGCGTTCGTGCGCGACTTATTGTCGTCATGAAATTATTGTTGTATTGACGCTACAACCAGGCTGTCCATGAGGGCGCCTGCGTACGCAATCCGCCCAGAGCGGGGCCACAATCTTGGGATCTGACTACTGCAGGTGAGCCTTGGCTCACTTGTGCAACTGAAGCCATTACCCATTGCTGGGGGCGAAGTCTCAACCCGTGCCGGCGTCCGTCTCAACTAGATGTAGAGCGTCGGGTCGACGATCAGGTCTGCTTCGCGAGATTCCTTGCAGATCGGCTGGTTGTGGGCGGGAATGCCGATGGCTACGTTGTCGTCTGGAACTTCGCGGACAACAACCGCGTTGGCTCCCACCTTGGTGTTGTTACCGACCTTGATAGGGCCAAGAACCTTGGCTCCCGCGCCGATCATGACGTTCGAGCCGACAGTGGGGTGGCGCTTTCCCTTAACCATGGCCACGCCGCCTAGGGTGACACCATGGAAGATCACGACGTCTTCACCAACAGTCGTGGTTTCGCCGATTACAACGCCGGTGCCGTGGTCGATGAATACTCGTCGACCGATGTTGGCTCCGGGGTGAATGTCGATACCGGTAAAGGATCGCGAGATCGATGACAGTACGCGGGCTGATGTGCGCGCGCCGGCGTTCCACATCATGTGAGCCACCCGGTGCGTCCAGATTGCGTGAACACCGGGGTAGGCAAGGGCGACCTCAAGGTTGGACCTGGCGGCCGGGTCTCTTTGACGCGCGGTCTGCAGGTCTTCCTTGATAAGTGAGCCAAGTGAAATACGCGGTTTAGCCATTTGTCGCTCTACTCAGCCAGGCCTTTCCAAAGCGGGGTTGATAGGTAGCGCTCGCCCGTGTCAGGAAGCAGGGTGACGATAGTCTTTCCTGCGAATTCTGGACGCTTAGCTAGCTGGGCGGCTGCCCACAGGTTAGCACCTGCGGAAATCCCAACCAGCAGGCCCTCTTCGCGGGCGGCCTTGCGGGACATCTCTAGAGCGCAACTCGTTGCTACCGGCATGACCTCATCAACCACATCTGGGTCGTAGTTGTCAGGCACAAAGTTCGCACCGATGCCCTGGATGCCGTGCGGCCCAGCCACGCCCTCGGAAATAAGTGGCGATTCCTTCGGTTCGACGGCGACGGTGTAGAGGTTCGGGTTGTGCTTCTTCAGCGTGCGTGAAACGCCGGAAACAGTTCCGCCTGTTCCAACGCCAGCGACCCACACGTCAACGTTGCCGTCGGTGTCTTCCCAGATTTCGGGGCCGGTGGTTTCTTCGTGCTTCTTGATGTTCGCCGGGTTGGAGAACTGCGAAGCCAGGATGGAACCAGGGCGTTCGCGGACGATCTGCTCAGCGGCAGCAACAGCACCTTTGACGCCGTCGGCGGGGTCAGTTAGGACCAGTTCGGCGCCAAGGGCGCGCATGAGTTGCTTGCGCTCTTCACTCATTGATGAAGGCATCGCGATGACGACCTTGTAGCCTCGTGCAGCGCCAACCAGGGCCAGCGCGATTCCGGTGTTACCCGAGGTTGCTTCGACGATCGTTCCGTCCGGTGCTAGTTCGCCGGATGCTTCTGCGGCGTCAATGATTGCTAGGCCGATGCGGTCTTTGACTGATGAGCCGGGGTTGAAGAACTCAAGTTTTGCAAGCACCGTCGCGCTGTCATCAGTGATTCGGTTGATTCGTACCAGCGGGGTGCGACCAATGGTCTCCGTAACATCGTTTGCAATGTTAGCCATGAAAATAATGCTCCTTAATCAAGTTTTGCCTGTGGTTTTGTTACTGGGTGCGTGCGCCAGCGGTAGGGTCCGGGAAAGGCAGGCACCCTAACGACATTGCCCACAGGTGGACGAGCAAAAAACTGCCGGAAAAAGGAAGTAGCTAATCATTGTCACACCCCGATCATAATGCGACTACTGGGTTGCGTCGAGCTCTATCGACGTTGGTGAGATTTCTCGCGGCATAACCTCGCCAGCAGAAAGTTCTGCGACCAGACTCTTCAGCTCATCGATTCGTTCAACTTCCACGGCGCAAGTAATTGTTGCGACCTGGTGGTATCTCACATCCGTGATGGTGAAGCCCCGCCCTCGTAAATCGGCTTCAATACGACCTGCGTAGGAATGTGGAACGTCAAGTTCGAATCGGGAAAGTTTCTTAATTTCAACAATCTGAGCGTGCTGTAGCGCTTCGGAAACGGAGGAGGAATACGCGCGGATGAGGCCTCCCGCGCCAAGCAACGTACCCCCAAAATATCGGGTCACGACCGCGGCAACGTTCACGAGTTCTTCGCGCAAAAACACGTCGAGCATGGGCGGTCCGGCGGTTCCGGAAGGCTCCCCATCATCGTTGGAATGCCCGATTTCGTTGAGGTCATCCGGTTTCACCACAAACGCCGAACAGTTGTGGGTCGCGTCTGGAAACTCCGCGCGTATTTCGTCAATGAACAGGCGCGCCTCATCTTCTGTTGAAACGTGAGCCAGCGTCGTAATGAACCGTGACCGCTGGATCTCCAGTTCGTTCCTAACCCACGTGCCCGTCTTCACGCTGCGCATTTAATCACCTCGAGAAGTATTGTCCCATTATTTAACGAGGGCGGTGCTACGCGCGGTCTGGTGCGGGCGATGCGATTCCGTGTTGAGGGGGACGCTGGGCGCGCCGCGGTTGACGGCGTGATTGTCGAGGGCGTTGCTGGGCGCGGGTGTGACCAAATCGTCGGTTTCTGGTGAGCTAGGGCTTTGGAGGGCGGGGGAGCGTTTGCTAAGCTAGGACAGTTGCCAGCATGCCTTATCGCATGAATCACACTGTTCATAGTGGTGTTAGAGGTGTGCAACGTGGCAAAGTGTACTTTGGTAAGTTAACGAATCTTTAGATGTGAAGGAGCGGCAGGGCTATGGCAGTTCCCAAGCGCAAGATGTCCCGGTCGAACACTCGCACTCGCCGGTCGACGTGGAAGGCTGATCTCCCAGAGCTTCAGACTATCCGTGTGCAGGGCCGCGAAATCCGAGTGCCTCGTCGCCTAGTCAAGGCGTACAAGTCCGGTGCGATCGAGATCGAGGACTAGTCGCAAGACTGTTTAATCCACTGGCCACCATTTGGTGTAGCCAAGAAAATGAGCCTGACAAAAGTCAGGCTCATTTTTGTATGCGCTTTTGGCGCGGTCGAGTTCGGATAAGAAAATCTCGCGACGCATGCGGACACATGTCGCGAGACTTCGATAAGCACCCCCGACAGGATTCGAACCTGCGACCAATTGCTTAGAAGGCAACTGCTCTATCCACTGAGCTACGGAGGCTCACACAACCACGAACCGCCCGGATCACTAGGAAGCCGCGAGTGCGCTCATGCCATTGTAAGAGGGTGACGCGTGCCTGCCAAATATTCGCAGGCCCTAGGTCCAAATCGTTAGATGAGGATTCTGAATATCTCAGAATCGTGCGGGATCTGCTCAACATGCAGAGGCGACTGTGCCATGCGGCGGCGCAACGACTGAATGTCAGCAGCGTTTGCAAGGTCGATACCGACCAGTGCGGGCCCTGTTTCGCGGTTATTTTTCTTGGTGTACTCAAAGTGAATGACATCTTGGTCGGGTGCCAAGACATCGTTTAGGAATGTGCGTAGCGCGCCTGGTTCCTGGGGGAATGTAACTAGGAAGTAGTGGCGCAGGCCCTCGTGGCGAAGTGATCTTTCCTGAACTTCCGCGTACCTGGACAAGTCATTATTTCCGCCTGAAACTATTGCTACCACCGGACCGTTTGGAATGTGGGGGAGGTAGCGGCGTATCGCTGCAGAGGCCAAGGCGCCCGCGGGTTCGGCGATGATTCCTTCAGAGTGGTACAAATCCAACATCTCTGAGCAAACTGCGCCCTCGGGAACTGTAATAACGTCGTCGAGATATTCGCTAAGGATCGGGAACGTAATGTCGCCCGCGCGGCCGACGGCGGTTCCGTCTACGAAATTGTCGACCTGATCAAGCGTGACGGGGTGGCCGGCGAGCATGGCGGCCTTGATTGACGCGGCTCCGTCGGGTTCGACACCGATTACTTTCACGTCGGGACGCTTTTCTTTCAGCCATACTGCGATGCCTGCGGCCAGACCTCCACCGCCCATGGGAATGACGACGGAGTCGGTGCCTTCGGGGATTTGCTGGTCAAGCTCGACTGCGATTGTTCCCTGTCCGGCGATGGTCATGGGGTCGTCGTAGGGAGGAACAAAGATTAGGCCTTCCTCGTTGGCGATGCGTCCGGCTTCTTCATTTGCCTTGTCAAAGGAGCCGTCGACAATGATCTGTTCGACCCAGCCCTTGCCGATCGTGGCGATGCGGTCGCGTTTTTGGCGCGGCGTGTTTGAAGGAAGGAAAATCTTTCCCTTGATACCCAGCTGTGCGCATGCGTAGGCGACGCCCTGCGCGTGGTTTCCTGCAGACGCCGCGGCAACACCGTGCTGCGCTTCTTCTTTAGATAGCGATGCGATCTTGTTGTATGCGCCGCGGACCTTGAATGAGCGACAAACTTGAATGTCCTCGCGCTTTAGATAGACGGGGACGCCGACCACTTCGGAAAGGCGCGGCGACTGCTCCAGTGCGGTCTTAATAGCTACGTTTTCCAACCGGTGAGCAGCTTCATCGACATCACGGGCGTTTACTTGGACAGTTCCGACGTTTGTTATCGCTCTCATGGCTCAAGTTTAGAGACCTGTTTCCACAAGTTAAAAAAGTGTCGCAAGTTGAGACATCCAAATCTGTCTTATTCACCGCTGGGTTCATAAAATGTCACAAATCGGCCTTTCCTTACTAGGGTAGAAGGTATGACGAACAAGAAACCGCGCCGGCCACTCGTGTGGATTGACTGCGAGATGACCGGTTTAGACCTGGAAAAAGACGCCCTCGTTGAGGTAGCCGTTGTAATTACCGACGAGCAATTAAATATCGTCGATCCCGGCATCGACATCGTTATCAAGCCCAGCCAGGAAGCCCTGGACAACATGGGCGACTTTGTGCGCAAGATGCACACTGATTCCGGACTCATCGAGGAGTTCGACAGTGGCGTTTCGCTTGAGGAAGCCGAAGCTACCGTCCTCGAATACGTGAAAAAATATGTTCCCGTGAAGCGCACAGCCCTGCTAGCTGGCAATTCGATTGGGACGGACAAGGAGTTCCTCGAGCGGGACATGCCTAACCTGATCGACTTCCTGCACTACCGGGTTGTGGATGTTTCTTCCATCAAGGAACTTGCGAAGCGCTGGTACCATCGCACGTTTGAGGAAGCGCCCGAAAAGCATGGCGGACACCGTGCTCGCGCGGACATCCTCGAGTCCATCCAGGAACTCGAGTACTACCGCCGCGTCCTCTTCCCCCGCGGCGAGGGCCCCACTCGCGAAGAATGCCGCGAAATCGCGCAGGAAGTCGTCGAACTGGGCATTCCAAACATTTAATTTCTTCATTTTCGAGGGCGTGGCTGGGACTCTGGCCGCGCCCTCGAACTGTATCCACGGCTCGCGCCGGAGGGGCGTGGTGTGATGCGTTTTCCACAGACACGCGCGTGATCGTTCTTTCCACAGCTGGCGCGTCCGATTGTCGATTTGAACCACCGTCCTTTTGAAGATGGAGTCATCCATCAAGCTGAAAGGATTTCAGATGGTTCGAAAGAGGCTTCTGCGGGCGCTCGCGGCCACAATCGGAGTAGCGGCACTAATCGGTGTCGGGGCCCCGCACGCGATGGCAGATGAACAGCCGTGGAACATTTTGGGTCGTGGTCAGGCGTTCGTCGCTCAATCCGGCGATCTGGTCGGAGTCTGCGCCGGCGACGACCAACTTCGCAAAGGCGCTCCACTAACACCTGCTTCTGGCAAGTTCCGCGACCATGCGGTTGGATCCGCCATTCCTCGTAACTGGTCCACATCCATCGGAAACAAGGATATTTCCACAGTCGTATCCGCTGATAAGTCGTGGGTGGTCGCGGCGCTGTATCACCGCTACGCGAACACGGTTTCAAAGAATAGTCATCAGGCCGAATCATTCAGCTGGGCAGTCCAAAGCCAGCTGAGTGCATTC
>DUQT01000256.1 GCA_012837655.1 Actinomyces sp.
CCGTGCGGTTGACCTGGACACGGATCGGATCAATACGCGGGGCTTCCTTGATCCGGGACACGCACCGCTGTACCAAATCCGTACGGTCAAGACTCACCCGGTAAGTTGTGCGAGCAGTGATTGCCTCCCAGAACTCCTCGAACTCCGGGGTGGCGTAGACCTGCTTGTTGAGGGTACGAGGCTGGCGCTTGCGCTTGTGCTTGACGATCGTTTCGATCTTGCAGCCATCGACGATCCGGATGACGTCTTCCTCGTAACCTGCAAACTCGTCGGGAAGGTTTACAGTGAAGCCCAGCTGGTCCGGCACCCACGTGCCCATCACCTCACCGGCAGCGTTGATGTACCCCTGGCTGAGGAGCGACTCCCAGATCTCACCGGAGCGCTTCGTCCCCAGCCGCATCTCCTTACCCGTCACCTCATCAACCACCGGCAAGGCAGCGAACTCAGTCCGTCTCACGTATCCGATCGCCACGCCAGCCTGCTTGTACTCATCCTGCAGTGCGGCAGCAAACGCCGCATATGACTCATTCGCTACCACCGTCAACTGTGCGGTTCCTGCGTCCTTGATGCGTTCACCCTTCTGGTTGACCGGCAGGCGCAGCCCGCGCCCAATCGTCTGGCGGCGTTCCGTCTCAGTCGACATGTCACGTAGGGTGCAGATCTGGAACACGTTCGGGTTATCCCACCCCTCCCGTAGCGCGGAGTGAGAGAAAATGAACCGCACCGGCTCATCCATGCTGAGCAGCCGGGCCTTGTCTTTCATGATCAGCTCATAGGCGTCGTCGTCAGCCTTGGTTTTGCCCGAGGAGTCCTTGAATGTCACTTGCGCAGCCTTACCCCTGCCGCGTTTCATCTGCGCGAAATACCCTGAACGTGCCTCCACCGGGTCAGCAGGCAAGAACGCGTGCGAGGCAGAGTTCTTCGCTCGCTCTTCAACGTAGATCGCGTCGAACGCCTCGGCGAACGGGCCGCGAGCATCGAGGTTGTTGATGCCCTCACCGAGGTAGGAGGCGACCTTGTCGATGAAGAACAGCGACAACACTTTGATACCGTGCTCGTGAACCTGGGTCTCCTTGCGGATGTGCTCACGGATGGTTTCGCGGATCATCTCGCGAAACACAGCGTCCTGGTTATCGCCAATCGCCTCACCCACCCGCAGATATCCGTGGTTGGTCAACTCGATCTGCTCAGGCATCACGCTGATCTCGTTGATTCGCCAGTTGCCCTCATAGGCCGGGTTACCGCCCGACAGCCGTTCCAGATCCGCACCTTGGGTGGCGATGACCTTCCGTTTGGCATACGAGCCGTCTTTCTTACGGCAGATCAGCTCTAGGCTTGCTTTGAAGCTCGGGTCCCGCTTGACCTCAAGCAGCTTCACATAAGGTTTAGCCGCACTACCAAGCTCCTCGGCATCGGAGACCACAATTTTCTTCACCAGCTCGAGCCGGTGAGCATCCAGCGGATCAAGCCGGTAGACCACGTTACGGGTCGTGCGATGCGTGGCCGAATATCGCAACGTACACATCGGATTCAAATCCGCGACTGCTGACTGCGCGAGCAGAGATTCCATGTTTTGCGGCTCATCCATAATCACGACCGGACGCGTGGCCTGCAAGAAGTCAAGTGGCCGCAGGCCAGAAAGCTTATCGCGCTGCTGATGAATGATACGGGTGTTCTTATCACCCCTAATCGAGTCGATCGTCATCACCAAGAACTGCAACGATGTAGCCGTAGCAAAATCTCGCACGTCCTCGGCACGGTCACCGGAGTACACGTTGTAATCCATGTTTATCTGCGGATACAGGTGACGGAAGTGCTCGCGCATCAACTGGATGCTGGTCTTCACACCCTCCCGTATCGCCACCGACGGCACCAAGATGATGTACTTGTTGAACCTGTACTTCGTCGCCAGCTCGAACGCGGTACGCAGGTACACGTAAGTCTTGCCAGTGCCGGTTTCCATCTCTACATCGAACTGCAAACCATCAACCAAGCTCGCGTTGATCTCCAGGCCGTTGCGATCCTGCACCCGCTGCAGATTCTCCAAGATCGTATCCTCATCCAACACGAGGTTGTTGCCATACGCACCGATCTCTTCGAAAATGCCGAAAGCTTCCTGGCCACCAAAGTCCGGCAGGTCCAGTGACTGCTGGGGCGGAAGATACTGCAAGCTGGTCAGGAGCTGGTCAGCATCTGCGGGCTGCCCATCGAATAAGTCAGTGACGGCCTCGATCGCACTGGTCTGGTAGGGCTGGCGCGGGTCAAACTGGAATTTCATCGAACTCAAGTACTCCTACGCCGTCCACAGGTCAACATTGCGGGTACGGCACTCTTGCACGAGGTTCGTCTTCAACTCATCATTGCCCTGGAACGCATCCTCCAGGACCACCAAGCGCTCCGGCTCCCGCGCTACCAGCGCGCGCAGTTGATCCAAGGTCGGCTGCGTGTGCTCATCCAGATACGCCATCACGAGGCCATCGGCGACACTGAACACGCTCAGGCCTGCGACTTCGACGGTCTCAATCTTCTCTGTCAGCGAGAACCCCAGCTTCAACAACACCTCAGTCAACAGTGCTTCGGGACGGGCATGATCATCAGCAGAGTCCGCAAGATCGGAGAACAAACCAACCAACTCATCCTCAGACAGATCTGAGTTGGCCTTCCACTTCGTGAAATTCGTATCCACGAGTTTGTAAGCACGGAAACCGACATCCAGGGAATCCGCCCGGCCATCAAGCTTCGACGCTTCTTCCTCGAGAATCTTCTTGCCCGCGCGACGGATACGTTCACGAGTTATTTCAGAGATTGTCTCGTAGCCCAGTTTATGGGCATCTGACTCTGGATCTGTTGGCTCAGGAAGTTGCACAGAGATACAACGACGGGCACCATCGTCGTCTGCGTTCAATGCCGTAACCGCATGGGCGGTAGTGCCTGAACCTGCGAAGAAGTCCAACACTATTTCATGATGACCAACTCCAGCAATCTGGATAAAGCGTTGAATTAAGCGTGTCGGCTTTGGATAGCTGAAGATCGGATCGCCATCGAACAGTTCTTTAACCTCTGATTTGGCTTGCGAATTATCTCCAGCGAACTCCCGAGTAAACAATGTCACGGGAACAAGCCCGTCTTGAACTTCCGACAGATACCGTTTGATCATTGGCATTGAAGCGCCCGAACCCCAGATCAATGCGCCCGATTCGATGGCTTCATCGATAGTCTTTTTGCTGTACCTCCAATATTGTCCCGCCGGTCTTGTGATTTCAGTCCCGTCTGGTTTCGTAATCACATAGTCGGCATCGTAAGGATTATTTGCGTAAATCGGATCCGGCTTCCACGGGCCCTTTGGGTCGCTATCGGGATTACTATAGGCATCGGAATTCTCCCTTGGAAGCAGTGCGCGCTGGAAACCGCCGTCACCGATACTCCTCATTTTGCGGCGGGCAACGCAAATGATGTAGTCGTGACTTACCGAAAACTGTCTAGCCGAGTTTTTTCTCGTGTGTACTTTCTCCCACACAATCTGAGATACAAAGTTCGCTTCACCGAATACCTCATCGACCAATCGCCTCAACTGCGCTTGCTCGGAGTCGTCAATCGATATGAACATCACACCATCGTCAGTGAGCAGGTTTCGCGCCAACTTGAGTCGGGGGTACATCATGTTAAGCCAGTTGGAGTGAAAGCGTCCTGCCGACTCAGAGTTGGTGGACAGTTTCCCAGCCTCGTCGACCTGGCCGGTGCGTTCGAGGTAGGAGCCGATGGGGTCGGCGTAGTCGTCTTGGTAGACGAAGTCGTTGCCCGTGTTGTAGGGCGGGTCGATGTAGATCATCTTGATCTGCCCGTAGTAGTGCTTTTGGAGGATCTTCAGTACTTCAAGGTTGTCGCCCTCAATGAACACGTTCTGAGTAGTGTCCCAGTCGACAGATTCCTCTTTGTCGGGCATTAGCGTGGCCGTGGTTGGCGTTTGGGCGGCGCGAATCGCTTCGCGCTTGCCGGGCCATGTCAGACCGAACCGCTCGCGACCTTCCTCGACATCTATGTCGAGAATCGTCTTGAGAGTGTCGAGATTAATCTTGCCGTCGGCTACAACCTCGGGAAAGAGTTCAGCGAGCTGGGATGCGGCTTCGGTTGTGAAATCTGGGGTGGTACGTGGTACTTCGTTGAGTTCGTCGGTCATTGCTTGCTCCTTAAGTTCGTGAAAGTCGGGGTGTTGGCGGTGCTGCTATCGCTTGTTGCTGCCTGGGGCGCTTTGGTGCCGGGCTACGTGGGCGCGTCGCTACTACCCGATTCTCACTGTAGAGACCACCGGTCGCGAGCATGTTATGCATCGTGCACACCTCCATCGTGGGTGGCGATGTTCTGAGCGGTAAGTTCCTGAGTAACCAGATCCAACTCGTGAAGGCGCTCGATGAAAGCGTTGATGTCGAGGCGAGCGCAGATCGCATTAGCAAGCTTTTTGGAGAATGCCGAATCACGGGATGTCCTCGACTCGAACACCGAATCGGACGGTAGTTTCGATGGGCCTTGGTTGGTGCCCCCTTCGTGTTCGGTGACCGTGGTGAACATCAAGATCAGTTCACGGAGGTACGGGGCGCGCGAAAGCCCTCCGGGTACAGCAGGCTCGAGGCGTGTAGCCAGCTCGTGGAACTTCACTCGCCCTCCTTGTCGAGAAGTCTCACGGTTCCTCACAGATTCGCCTCACGTTTTATCGCAGCTCTGCAGACCACGA
>DUQT01000257.1 GCA_012837655.1 Actinomyces sp.
GAAACTGAAGTACATGTTCGACTTCATCAGCATTACAGCTGAGGCCGGCGCGAAAGATGTCAGGATCTGAACGGCGTGGGGCATGATCCATATTCCGACTGCAGCACCCGCGGCAAACAGGATTGCTCCCGCGATCGTGAAAATAATCGCGTACGCCTTTTCACGCTTCTTCAGCGCAGGGGCTATGAAAGCCCAGATTTGGTAGACCCACCACGGTGTCGTGATGATGAATCCTGCGAACATTGACAGCTTTAGTTTCAGATCAAAAGCTGCGGACACTGTTTCAAAGTTCAGCTCGGTGACTTGACCGCGTTCACGCAGATCCATTAGGGGTCGAGCCATATATTCGAAAATATATGGGTATAGAAACCAGCCGACTATTGAGCCGACTAGGATTCCCAGCAAAATGAAAATAAGTCGGCGTCGGGCTTCCTTTAAATGATCAACGAGGGGCATTCGCCCCTCGGGATCACGCTTCGTTAGCTTCGCCATCTGTACTAATTAGGATTCTTGGGATCCTCTTGAACGTTTTGCTGCTGGGCGTTTTGTGGGGCCGCAGGATCACTGGGTTGCGATCCGGATACCTGAGGCGGGTTAGCCTTCTGATCATCGTCAGTCAGCTCTTTCATTTCTTTCTTAAGAACCTTTGCGGACTTGCCAATATTTTGTGCAATGTCTGGCAGTTTTGAAGCCCCAAACACGATGATTAGGACAATAACCAAGACGATGATGTGCCATGGTCGCATTGCGCCCATTTGTGCCTCCTAGTTCCGTACGTAGTCTCTATCCTACGTCACGCGTGCCACAGTTCGCGCACGCGCTCCCGATTCTGCTTAGCTTGCTGCGCTCGAGCCTTCGCTTGCTTCAAAGATTCTGAATCCGAGCAATCTTCAATAGCTCCGCCAAGCAACAGAAGTTGATTCTGCATCCACCTGGACTGCAAAACTGTGTATCTTGCACGCGTAACTCCCGCGTGAGTGTCCACCTGCGCGCGTCCCTCGGTTGCCCATTTGGCGCGCGGGTTAATTAATACTTCCACTGTCTTTGCGCGTTTCTTCGCCTCTACAGGTAGCTCTTCGAGTGCGACGGGAACTCCAACGCTCAGTTCACTCATGCGGTCTAGCCGAAATGCTCTCGGCCCTTCAGCCCCGAGGTCGTACCCCTCAACGATCCAGTGACCATCCGACTGATTAAGCGCCGTCGGCTTCAGATCCCGCGAAGACCTTTCACCTTGACCGTTCACGTACTCAAACCGGATTGAGTTGCCGTCACATACTGCATCCAAAACTTGTTCTCGTAGCTCAGCATCGCCCTCGGGATCAATGATTACGAAACGGGAAAGGTCGATGTCCAAATCCTTCGCGCCGAGTAGCTTTAGCGCGGCGCTTGCGGCCGAGTCCTTCATGTCGTCGGGCAATATGCTCGCCAAGAAATTAAGTCCGACTACGAACGCGATGGTTTCGTCATTGGACAGGCCGATTCGACTTGAAACTCCGTGAATGTCACGGATGATTACGTTCTTATTTTCATAGAACTCATCCCAGTCAACTTCAAACTGAGTGTCGAATCCACCGTCGCCAAAATATGCGCTACCAAGCGTGTCGACAGCGTCCAAAACAGCCTTTTCCGGCAGTTCAAAGTGCTCCGCGATTTCGGCAACGGAAGCTCCCTCACGCGCTAATACCCACGCGAGCATTGCGAAAAGGTGGGGTACGTTAGTTGTCCTCGCCATTGCTACCCTCCCCTGCTAGCGCGTCGATGCGCTCGTCAATGAAGTCCCGAAAGGCTGTGGGTTCCAAGACAACGACGTCTTCAATTTCCGCCAGTACGCGGTCAACCCATTCTCGAAATGACGCCGGCATTCCGATCAACAGTTCCCACCCGTCAGGCAGTTTATTTTCAAGATTTTCGAGGGCGGAGCTGTGCTGGCGTAGCAGTGCTGCCCGCTCTTTTTTCACTGCAAGGGTCGGCGTGATCTTGTCGAGCCCACTGCGGTCGTCTTGCGGTATCGGTTGAGAAAACTCTTGATCTAAAATCTCGATCTTTTTGTCGGCGTCTACTCGTGACAGGCGAAACACGCGTTCATCGTTGCGCTTTAAGTCGAAACCACGCACGTACAGATTGCCCGCTTCCAGGAACAGGTACCACGGCTCAATGGTCCGGGTTTCAGTCTCTGTTGAGTTCGTCTTAACGTATGCAAATCTAACCGGCTTATTTGCCGAAATTGCCCGCGCGATTGTAGCTACCGCTCTAGTTCCAGACAGTTCTGATTTCGGCGGTTGCGGGCCTTCCTCCGGACCGTTGTCGGTACTGACCGTTGCGAGTAGTCGAGCGTGGAACTCTGGCTCTTCAGAACTGGACCACAGGTTCGCGGCCGCCTGGGCGAGCAGGCGCTCCTGCGATGTCAGATCAGGGGCGAGGGCGTCCTTGTGTTCAGCCAGAATGTAGGTTTCGCGCAGATATGGGTCCAGCTTAGTTTCAAGCTTGAATCCGAGGTCTCGAAGTTCCTCTTTGTCGCGAGTGAAACGTTTCTCGATGCTTTCTTCCGTGCCCTGGTCGTAGCCGGGTACAAGCTTAAAAATCTTCTCTTTAGTGAGTCCTCTTTCTCGATTCGAAAGAGCCATCACCAGCCCCAAAAGGCGTTCTGCTCGAGTAACATTTCCGCTCATAGGCTTAGCTTAACCGGTATGCTTCACGTGTGTTACAAAGAAATGCTCGGGTGACCGCAATCCGCCGTGTGTGGGGTCGCGCGCAGGAAGTCACAGTAAAAATAACTGCGGCACCACCGGGTGCAGCAAGCTTCCTTCCCGGTGAAGTGGTTCGCGGCCTCGTCCTCGTTGATCTTGTTGGAAGTGTCGACGAGGGCGATGAGGTACGGATTGACTGTTCTGCACTAGATAAAAACCTTGGTACCGGTGGGTATGCGACTGTGTTGGCCACGGCGACACTGCCGGCAGACAATGTTGTGAAAAACGGTCATATCGTGAAGGCACGGTACATGCCGCACCAGCACATTGTGCAGAGTGTGGAAGAGCCCGATTCTGAGTATCACGAGGTGCTCGCGAATGCGGGTTCGTTGGATTCCGTGCCCGTCATTGCGGCTGACCTGCATTCCTCGGTTCCCGCAGTGGTTGCGGGTATTCGAACCGTTCAACCGGATGCTCGCATCGTGTATGTCTGGGACGACACGGCCGCGCTGCCACTGGCATTCTCGATGGCTGTTTCCAAGATGAAAGAAAATAGCGAATTAACTGCCACGATCACGTCCGGGCAGAGTTTCGGCGGAGACCTCGAGGCGGCTTCGATGCCATCCGCCCTACTGGCCGCCCGCCACGTCGCACACGCCGACTACATTGTTGTCGCGCAGGGCCCCGGCAACCTTGGCACGGCAACGAAGTGGGGTTTTTCCGGTACAGCGGTCGCGCAGGTGCTGCATGTTGCTCACGCGCTGGGAGGTACTCCCCTGCCGGTAGTGCGCGCGTCACAGGCGGATCCTCGCGCAGAGCATCGCGGCATTTCGCATCATTCACTGTCCGTCTTGAACGACCTCGTTTTGATTCCGCTTCGCGTCGCAGTACCAACGCTGTCTGCCCTAGCTTTGCCACGCGGCGTTGAGGCGTCATTTGAACACGACGTGAGTGCACTCCAGCTTCGACACGAAGTTGACACCGTTGACGGACAGGCGTGTTTGGACGCATTAGAAAAAACGACCGTCCCCCTGCGAACGATGGGACGTTCAGCATCCGAGGACGGTCTTGCCTTCGCGGTCGCTTCCGCGGTCGGTATTTTCGCGGCGAAACTAAAGTCTTGACGCCGTCAGCTGAGTGACGAGGATGCCGCGGGCGCCCTCATCATGCAGTTCATCCATGACCTGGTTGATCTGATTCTTCGGAACCATCGCGCGCACAGCCATCCAGGACGGATCAGCAAGTGGCGAAATGGTCGGCGACTCAAATCCAGGAGTAATCGCAACAACGGCAGGCAGATCGCGCTCGTGAACGTTGTAGTCAACCAGCACGAACGAGTGCGCGCGCATGACGCCGTCAAGGCGACGCTTCAAAACCTCAATCTGCGGATCGTTTTGAACGTCCTCGCGAGCGATCAAAATCGCCTCAGATTCAAGTAGAACCGGCCCAAAGACCTCAAGCCCAGCCGCGCGTAGCGTCGATCCGGTCTCCACAACGTCAGCGATCACGTCAGCAACGCCAAGCTGGATTGAAGATTCAACCGCGCCATCAAGGTGGACAACCTCGGCGCTAATATTTTCTTTCTCCAAGAAATTACGCACCAGCAGGTCGTACGAGGTCGCTACTCGCTTTCCCTCAATGTCGGAAAGCTTAGACATCGTGCCCGCCGGGGCCGCAAAGCGGAACTTCGAACGTGCAAACCCCAGCTGCTGGATCTCCACCGCGGGCGCACCGGAATCTAGTAGCAGGTCACGTCCAGTAATTCCCGCGTGAATGGTTCCCTGTCCAACGTAAACAGCAATATCACGAGGGCGGAGCAGGAAAAGCTCTACGTCGTTGGCCTCGTCGATCAGAACCAGTTCACGCCCTCGACGACGTGCTTTGTAACCTGCTTCAAGCAGCATGCTTACGGCTGATTCGTGTAGTGAACCCTTGTTGGGAACGGCAATTCTTAGCATGTTCACAGCTTCCTGTAGATGTCTTCTAGAGTGAGGCCCTTCTTAACCATCATCACCTGGGTGTGGTACAGGAGTTGCGAGATCTCCAGGGCTGCATCATCTAGCGTTTCGTATTCGCAGGCCATCCAAACTTCGGCGGCCTCCTCGACGATCTTCTTGCCGATTGCGTGTACGCCAGCGTCGAGTTCTTTTACAGTCCCAGAGTCCGCGGGACGTGACGCAGCTTTTTCATTTAGTTCTTCAAATAGTTCTTCGAAAGTCTTCACGCCCCGATTGTAACGAAAGTGGCCGCTGTCAGTTGACAGCGACCACCTTTGGGACAGTTTTTGGGCAAAAACTAGCGGATGTAATCGTTCGTTACAGCTTCGTTTAGATCAACGCTAGCTCCCAGCAATCCATCGACAGTTTGAAGGAACTCATTCATTGCCTTCCAAACCTCAAGATCCTGCTCCATGGTTACAACACCGTTATCTGCGAACAGCTCGTTTGTTGCCTTCAGCGTCGCGGTTGCAGCTTCCACAGTTTGCTCGGTGTTCAGGTTCGGGTCGTACTTCTTAGTAATTTCAACAGCCGCATCGGGGTCGTCAACACACAGCTGCTTACCTTCCCGAAGAGCTGCAAGAACGCCCTCGACGGCTTCTGGATTTGCGTGTGCAAACTGCGAAGTCGTTACCACATTTGCACCGACTAGCGGCGGGTTTCCATCCGGGACAAGCGGGATCTCGCGGACCTCGACGTCGGCAAGTGCGAACTGGACGGAGTCGTTGTTCGTGAAGCCTACGACAGCGTCGACCTTGTCGGTTTGCAGGGCTGCAAGCTGGGTGAAGCCGATCGCGGACACTGTGATGTCGTCGCGCGTCATGCCTGCTTCTGAAAGGGCGGCAAGCAGGCCGTACCAATTGGAGCCGAACTCGCCGGGAAGACCGACAGTCTTGCCCTTCAGATCCTCGATCGTCTTAATGTCGGAATCTTCCTTAACGATCACGACGACGGGGTACTTTGCGTAGTACTGTCCAACAGAGATCAGGTCCATTCCCTGTGAACGCGCCTGTAGCATTTCGTCGCCAGTCGCGATCACCAGGTCTTCCTCTCCTGCCAGCAGAGAAGTAAACAAGCCTTCATCGGCGCCGTGGTGACGGATTTCAACATCCACGTTTTCGTCCGCGAAGTAGCCTTTTTCCTTCGCAACGTAGGACGGTGCGAACTGGACGTTGGGAATGTAGGTGAGGCCTAGTGTCACCTCGGTGGCATCTGCAAGATCTTCCGAAGGTTCAGGAGTTTCGCTAGCTCCCGGTGTGGACGACGTGCAGCCTGCAACCAGCAGGGCACCTGCGGCAACAAGGGCAGAAAGGCCCCAGCGCTTGGAGAACATCATGTGTCCTTTCATATGACTATCGACGGGATGAGTTAACCAGTCGAGACTTGCGCTCCACACTGTAAATCAGGGTGTAAACCGTCATCGCCATGACGCACAGCAGGGATATGGTTACGAACATTCCTGCGGTGTCAACGTTGTTGCGCTGAATGGTAAGGATGGTTCCCAACCCGGTTCCCCCCATTACCATCTCGCCAACGACCGCGCCGGTTACCGACAGGGTGAAACCGTTGCGAACGCCAGCCAGAATCGAAGGTAGAGCGAGGGGCGCTTCCATGTAGAGCAATAGTGTTAAACCTGAGGCTCCGTCGAGGCGCGCGGCATCAAGGACGTCTTCATCCAAGTGGCGTAATCCCGTAGTTGAAGATACGAGGATGGGGAAGAAAACCATTAGCGTACACAGTGCAACGATCGCGCTCGTGCCGTATCCAATCCACAGGACGAGGAGCGGAGCCAAAGCAATCGCTGGGATTGCCTGCGTGGCCCCTAAGAAGGGTTCAACTGCAGCCGAGAAAACTCTTGACTTGTAAATGAAATACGCCAACGGCAGTGCAATAAGGGCACCGAAAAGACTACCTAAAAGTGCTTCTTCTGCGGTGATCCACAAACTTGCCCACAGTGCTTCGTTGCCGAGTTCAAAACTTAGACGGGAAACATAATCGGAAGGACTGGGCAGAACCCACGATTCCACTCCCGACAAGGCAGTGGTTATCCACCATCCGGCCACCAAGAAGATGGCGAAGATCAAGGGAGCACCGAAAGTAACTACAGCTGAGTTGTGCTGTTTGTACACCCGCCTGATCGACACGTCATCCCGTCCGTTCGTTGAACCAACCCTCGTCCGGGGAATACACGGCAGGCACGCACCCATGCAGAATGGACGCGTTAGCTCCTCCCATCCGGACTTTAACCGTCGGTACTGGAATCTCACCAGTTCAACCGCTTTCGCGGGTCGCGGACTTTAACCGCCGGCTCGGAATTACACCGACCCCGGAGCACGCCTCTATATTACACGCAAATCCGTTCGCGTGCTTGATCAGACGTTCTGTGTCCTCAAATTGAGGCGTAGATCAATGCGACGCCGCTTCGATGTTCAAGCCCAGCCTCGATTTGGACGGGCACTCGTAGCGGCGTCGCATCAGTATGCTTGCAAATCCTCAGTGTGCGTGCATCGTCTCCGTAGCGATGCGGCGCAGTTCTTCTACCTCTTGGTAGGCGTCCTCTGCCCTGAAAACAGCGGAACCTGCCACGAACACGTCAGCGCCTGCCTCTGCGGCAATCGTGATCGTTTCGCGGTTCACTCCCCCATCGACTTGGATTGCAATATCGAGGTCGCGGCTGCGTGCTGCTTCTCGTACACGCCTGATCTTCGGCATTTGTGACTCTAGGAACGGTTGTCCGCCGAATCCAGGTTCGACTGTCATCACGAGGATCATGTCGAAAGCTTCTAGCAGGTCGACATAGTTGTGAATGTCAGTATCCGGCCTGAGACCCAGGCCGACCTTTGCGCCCTGCTTGCGGATCTCGTTAGCCAACCGAAGCGGCGCTTTGGCGGCCTCGGCGTGGAAAGTAACTGATGCTGCGCCTGCTTCGGCATATCCGGGTGCCCACCGATCGGGGTCTTCTATCATCAGGTGGCAGTCAACGGGCAGGATGTTGCGGCGCACGACTGCCTCTACTACCGGGAGTCCCCACGTCAGGTTTGGAACAAAGTGATTGTCCATGATGTCGACGTGAGCGAAGTCGGCGTTCCTAATCTTTTCAAGTTCTCCATTCAGGTCTGCGATGTCGCAGTTCAGAATTGAGGGACTGATTGTGGGTTTCATGTGATCCTCCAATTTTCAGCGCTTAATTAACTTTACGCATAAGTGCCAGGAACATTGCGTCAGTTCCGTGAACATGCGGCCAAAGTTGGATTACATTGCCATTCCCGATAGGTACGGGATCAAGTTCGATAGACGACATTGACACCTGGTCTACGGCATTAGCTGTATCAAGAATCTCGATGCCGTCTCGATCCTTGATGCGTTCAATCTGGTCAATGGTTTCGCGCTTGTGCGGCGAGCAAGTAATGTAGGCCATCACGCCACCCGGTTTCAGCGCGTTCAAACCGGAATCAATCAGTTGTTCTTGAAGCTTAACCAGGTCGTTCAGGTCCTTTACGTCTCTGCGCCAACGCGATTCCGCGCGCCTTCGCAGAGCACCTAATCCGGTGCAGGGGGCATCCAGGATGATGCGATCGAAAGCTGCGCCCTCGCCAAGATTCCTTCCATCCCCGACCTGGACGGTTACGTTGTCAAGTTGGCGGACCGTGTTTTCAACGAGGCGTGCGCGGTGTTCAGAAACTTCGTTTGCCAACAGGTGCGCACCGCGTGCGGCTGCAATTGAACCGACGAGGCCGGCTTTGCCTCCGGGACCTGCTGACATGTCGAGCCATTCAGTGTCTTCGGTATCGACGTCCAGCTCTGCGAATGCGGTCGCTACGAGCTGGGAGCCTTCGTCTTGCACGGCTGCGCGTCCGTCGCGAATCGCGTGTAGCCTGCCAGGGTCGCCGCCGGAGATGAGGACGGCCCACTCGGAGTAGTCGCCGGGGCGGGCGGATGTCTTGAGGAAGTATTCGGCGTCCTCGGCAAGATCGACTGGCAGGATTAGGCCCGGTCTTGCGCACAGCGCAACGTCGGGGTTCGAATTGTTGGTTGCCAGCAGGTCTTCAAGTTCGCGCGGGTCGCGCCCATTGGCCTGCAGTGCATTGGCAAATGCGCGGATGATCCACTGAGGGTGCGAGTAGGTCACGCTTACGCGTTCAGCGTCGTTTTCGATTGCTTCCATGCGCTGTTCCCATTGGGTGGGAGTGCGGTCAGAAACTGACCGGGCAACGCCATTTACGAACTTTTCAGCTCCCCTGGGAGCAACCTGCTTCGTGAGCTGGACGGCTTCTGCAACGGAAGCGTGGTTTGGAACGCGCATGTGCAGGATCTGATGCGTCGTCATGCGCAGCACAGCGCGAACTTCGGGATCGAGTTTTTCAACCGGTCGGTTCATGCACTGTTCTAGCACCCAGTCGATTCGGCCGCGGTAGCGCAAGGTTCCATAAACCAGCTCTGTGGTTAGGCCCGCATCGCGCGGTGAAAGCCGGGCCTGCGAGATCATGGGTGGCAGAACCAGGTTCGCGTAAGCTCCATCCACATCAACGGCAAGGAGTGCCTCGTAAGCTACTCTGCGCGATTCTTCCACTCCGCGAAGGCGGTGGCTACCGCGGTCGTTTTGCCTGCGTCGAAAGTTGTCGGCCATTATTCTCCTTTAGCTTCGCCGAGCTTGTCGCCTGATTCGAGGCGTGCTCCGCGCGCCCAATCTGCGGCCTTCATATGGGATTTGCCTGCTGGCGCAACTACCTGCAGTTCAAGTGCTTTGTCGCCAGCATCAACGAATACTGCATTCTTTTCAAAGTTCAGTGTGCCCGGTGCAGTTGCATCCGTGTCTGTGAGTCGGGTGCGCAAGATCTTGATCCTCTTTCCGTCGGGCAAGAGTGTGTAAGCACCCGGTTGTGGCGCGCATGCTCGAACTTGGTTGTGAACCTCAGCTGCCGGACGAGTGAAGTCGATTTCGAGGTCGTCGCGTGTGATGCGGTGTGCATAGACGGCGCCCTCGTCAGATTGTGGGCGTGCATTTGCAACGCCGGCTTCGATTGTTGTTACGACGTCGACTACGTCCTGTGCGCCCAGGACGGCAAGTTCATCGAGCAGATCGCCCGAGTTAATGTCAGGGTCAATCTCTACCGCTCTGGAGCTGTAGATAGGGCCCGTGTCGAGCCCTTCTTCAAGTTGGAACACGTCAACTGCTGTGACGGTGTCTCCAGCTTCGATTGCGCGCTGAACCGGAGCAGCTCCGCGCCAGCGTGGCAGTGCAGAGAAGTGAAGGTTTATCCACCCGTGTTCAAGTGATTCGAGGACATTCAGCGGTATGATCGCACCGTAAGCGACGACCACACCAATCTGCGCGCCTGTGTCAACGATTTGCTGTGCCACATTTTCATCGCGTAGCGAGTCGGCCTCGATAAGTGGAATATCGTTTTCGGCCGCCCACACGGCTACGTCGGAAGGGTACAGGGTGCGACCTCGTCCACGGCGCGCTGGGGTGCGTGTGAGCACAGCAACGACCTCGTGGTTGGACTGCACGAGTGCACTTAGTGTTGGGACTGCAATATCGGGGGTTCCGGCAAATAAAATCTTCACTTTGTTAGTCTAACGTGCACCTTCTAAATCCGGCGTAAGCCCATTGAGGGCGCGAGTCCGCGCTTTGAAAGTTCGGTGCGCAACTGATCTGCATCCCTAAACAAGATCGCGTCCATTCCAAGGGCGCCCGCGACTTCCACATTGTCTACGTTGTCGTCAATGAAGACGATTTCTGTGGGGGCAAGTCCGAGGCGTTCAAACAGGAGCTCAAAGATGCGTCGGTCCGGTTTCGCGACCCCAACTTCTCCTGACACTACGCGCGGTCCAATGCTGTCAATAAACGGAACTGTGGACAGGGCGTGTTTGAAAAGTTCTCGCGACCAATTCGACAAGACCGCTGTGGGCACGGATAGGGCCTGGACGTCGCGAATCACGTCCAGTACACCGGGAACGGGGCCGGTCAATGTAGATGTGAACCGGGCGACGTAGCGGTCGAAGATCTCGATGTCAGCAGGGTGGCTCTGCTTGAATCGGGTGCGAGTTTGGGACAGCCCTGCACCGGAGTCCATGGCGTGGTTATACGTCCAGAAATCCGTTCTTATGGTGAAGTCTTCCCATTCTTCGCGGGTCAGGAATCCCTCCTGTGACAGATATGGATCCCATTGGATTACTACTTGTCCAAGGTCGAAAACTACTGTTCGCATTGCACCCTCCTTTGCCTCATAGTAGCTGTTCCGGATTAACTCTGATACTGACTAATCCTTCGCGTTTCAGGCTACGTTCAATCTGTGTGGACCTAACTGAATCGATGAGGGCGGGCGCAGCGTCCCACGCACATCGGTAAATTGCGCGCACTGGGTTTGTGCCGTGCGATTTTTGCACGTCGCGGCCTTGCCGAGGCGCCATGCCGAGGAACTCACACCGGCTGGGAACCTCAAGTTCCCGGGTGAACCCTTCAACATCGTTGCGATCACCATCTACCGCAACCACGCAGGCTGCGGGGAAGAATCGAAGCATTTCACGCTCATCCAGCAGGCGTTGCGCGTAGTCCATGGGATCGCGCCTAATCAGCACTTGGCCGACACTGTTGTCACGAACACCAACCACAATCATTTCGCCGTCGGGGCGAACCAGGCTAAGCACGTTGAACCATCTACGCATCGCTTCTTCAGGTGCCCACAGTTCCGGTCGACCCAAGATCGCCGATGCATCCAACACCACCGCGGCCGCGTAGCCGCCCGGACTGATAGGTTCAGCGCCGGGCGTGGCAATGACCAACCCGGAATCCTTTTGCAGGGTGTCGATCACCTGGTGTTCGGCATCAGACGTTTCAATAAGCACGCGAGGTAGTGCGCGTCAGA
>DUQT01000258.1 GCA_012837655.1 Actinomyces sp.
CACGCGAAAGCCGGAGGATCCGGCTCCGCGCAAGCCTCCCAAGAAGAGCACCATCGCCACGTCCTCGATTCCGCACGGCACAAGCAGCCCGAAAGTCAAGCAGCCGACCGCGAAAACCGGATCGGTTTCAAAGAATGGGACCTCCACGACCAAGAACGTGACCGGTAAGGTGGCCCCGGGCACGTCTAGCATTCCGCCCAAGGCCGGCGGGGGGAGCCTAACGGGCGGGTGGCCGTGCAGATAGCCACCCGCGCACGAGTTAAAGGCAGGCAGATCCCCAGCTTCGCCCTCGAGAATGAAAACACCGCACAAGGTGCGTGAACGGCGTGGTCGAACGCGCGTACGTATGACGGAACGCGTTTGACGCGGTGTGATGGAGTCTCATTGCTTAGATAGACTGAAGCAATGGAGACTCTGACTCGTAAAGATGCTAAAGAGCGCAGTGACAGTGTTGACCTTGCCGAAATCGACATTGTTTTAGATCTGTCCAACGCCAAGACTTCGCAAGATTCGTTCTATTCAAAGTCGACTATTCGGCTTCAGACTGCGGATCCGGAGCTGTTTGTTGACCTCATTGCCGATTCCGTTGAGAGCGTGAAAGTTAACGGGGAACCCGCGCGCTATGAAGTCGGCAAGACGCGCGTAACATTCCAAGACCTGCCAACAAATCAAGACATCGAGTTAACGATCGAGTCTCGCTGCAAATACTCAACAACCGGCGAGGGCCTGCATCGCTACGTCGATCCCGAAGACGGCGAAACCTACCTCTACACGCAGTACGAACCAACCGACGCCCGCCGCGTCTACGCATGCTTTGACCAGCCGGGCATGAAGGCGCAGTGGAAGTTCGAAATCACCGCCCCCGCCGACTGGACCGTCCTTTCAAACGAATCCGTTTCCAGTCGTGAATTGATTGACGAGGGCGTGGCTCGCTGGACCTTCAACCGCACGCATCCACTTTCATCCTTCATCACCGCAGTGGTGGCCGGCCCCTACGCGCACGTCGATGGTGGAGTTTGGAGCGGGGGAGCCTCCGACGGCAAGACCGTTGATGTCCCACTTGGAATCTACTGTCGCCGCACTTTGGAGCCCTACCTGGACGCGGACGACATTTTCAGCGTGACGCGCGCCGGCCTGGACTTCTATCACCGCCACTACGGGTTCACATATCCGTGGGGCAAGTACGACCAGATCTTCGTGCCGGAATACAACCTCGGCGCAATGGAAAACCCCGGGTGCGTTACTTTCAACGAGAAAATGATCTCGCGAGACAAGCCCACCCGCGCAGCACGCCAATCCCGCGCAAACGTGAT
The DNA here is from genome assembly GCA_012837655.1 of Actinomyces sp. Taxonomy (GTDB): domain Bacteria; phylum Actinomycetota; class Actinomycetes; order Actinomycetales; family Actinomycetaceae; genus Gleimia. Next base: position 1,314 of record DUQT01000258.1, read on the forward strand.
CTTCCACGAGATGTGCCACATGTGGTTTGGCGACCTGGTCACCCCAAAGTGGTGGGATGACCTGTGTTTGAAGGAATCCTTCGCTGATAATCAAGGCTCTTTCGGCCTGGTTGAAGCCACCGAATTTAGCGATGAGTGGGCCACTTTCGCATCTGGCCGCAAGGAGTGGGCATACAAGCAGGACCAGCTCCCGACCTCGCATCCGATTGCCGCGGAAATCGAAGACGTCGAGGCCGCAAAGAATCACTTTGACGGCATCACTTACGCGAAGGGCGCCGCAGTCTTGAAGCAACTCGTCGCGTACGTCGGCGAAGATTCATTTTTCGAAGGCGCCCGCCTCTACTTCCAAGACCACGCGTTCGAAGCCACCTCAATGGCAGACTTCTTGGAAGCCCTCGAGGAATCCTCCGACCGCGACGACCTTGACCAGTGGCAGAAAGCCTGGCTCCACACCGTCGGACCGTCCGAACTTTCCGTACAGCGCCACGACGATCACTGCGTCGTCTTCCAAACCTCCACCGACCCCAAGACCGGCGAGTCCCAGCTCCGCCCTCATCGAATCAACATCGGTTTCTACCGCGTCGAAAACGACCGGCTAGTACGCGTCGGACTCAAGGAAGTCACGCTATCCGACCAGCGTTTACGCGTCGATTTTCCCGAGGGCGAGGCTGACTTCGACCTCATCTTGAGCAACGACGACGACCTGACATACGCAATCGTTGTGTTGGACGAGGACGAGCTTCGCGTCGCTCTAGAGTATGTCGGGAGCATCGAGCACGCTACGTCTCGAGCGGTTATTTGGTCGGCGCTGTGGGCGGCCGTGCGCGACGCGAAACTGGATCCGGAAGATTATGTGGATGCGGTTGCGCGCCACGTCCTCGTCGAAACTGACGACGCGGTTGCATCCGACCTGATTTCTAATGCGCTAAGTGCCATCACGTATTTCATGCCAACGCAGAAGCGACGCGAAGTTGCGTCAAAGTTCGTGAACTGCGCGATCGATGCGCTTTGCAAGTCTGAAAGTGCCGACCGGAAGCGGGAATGGGCGCAGGCGGCGGTGCGGGGGCTCGTGTTGGCCGGAACACCAAATGATGACCAGATGGCGTTCCTGCAAGACATTGTCTCTGGCAACTCGCACCTGCTTGACGTTGGTCCAAACCTCGCATGGCGCGGACGCGTAACCATGGCGGCCGTTGGCGCGCTAAATGATGACGAGATCGAAGAATACCTAAAGGCCGACCCGTCAGGCGAAGCTGAAGTGTACGCACTGCGCGCCCGGGCGGCGTCCGCGGATCGCAATGTTCGACACCGCTTCTGGAACTCCGTCCTAAACGAAGAGATGGCCAACGACAAGATGACAGCCATCCTCAATGGGTTGGCCGATGGCGCCCTCGCAAATGACGTCCTTGGATTTGCAGGCGACTTCTTCGACCTTGTACAGCCATTTTGGAACGACCACACAATCGGAATGGGGAACCGATTTGTTGCAGGCGCGTACCCTGGTGTTATAGACGCCTCCAATGCGCCCGACGCGGCCGCGTTGCGGTTCATGGCGGCACACTGGCTATCAGAATATGAATATGCGCCCGCAGCCCTGCGCAGGCTCATGCTTGAACAGCAGGACGAACTGGAGCGTAGGTTTAGGATTCAAACCACGTGGCTGAACAGATAGATCCCGGAGACAATCAGGAAACGCCTGGTGGGGGTTCGAAAGACGAAAAGGAATACAATCCGGCCGCTTCGATGTCCCTGCTACAGGCGTTACTGTACGACCCTCTAAACTACGGCTTTTCCGCAGTGGAGAAGCCCAAGAAGGGTCCCCGGAAACCTGTCGAAACCGTGATACTCCTGGTCATGGCCATCATCCTGTCCTTCGGGGCAACGATCGCCGCCAAAGAGCTGATCTCGCAAGAATCTTCGCACGAGGACGCCCTTGGCAACCTGCGTGAACAAATCTTGCGCCAGCGTGACGCAGTCAATCAGCTAGAGGCTGAAAACGATGAGCTTACCGCCTCTATCGCCCTGCTTTCTTCAAGTGAGCGCACACAGGTTCGATCTGGCGACACTGCTATCCAACTTGCTGAACTCGACCAGATTCACGGTCCCGGCGTGACCGTGAAGATGACTGAACAAGATGGCGCGGACGCAGAGTCTCGAGTACTTGATAACGACCTACGCGTCGTCGTCAACGCGCTGTGGAGCGGGGGAGCAGAGGGCATCGAAATAAACGGGCAACGCATCGGGCCTACCACAGCGATACGCACGGCTGGACGCACGATTTTGGTTAACTTCAAGGCCACCGTGTCCCCGTACGAGATTCGCGTAATCGGTGATCCCGAATCTCTGGATCGGGCTCTAAAAACTGGGACTACCGGCGACTACCTTTCGACCCTCTATTCAAAGTACGGCATCGGTGTTGGCATAACGGTCGAAAAGGACGTGGTCCTAGGACCTGCTAGCACCAGACAGGCAACTTCTACAGTTATTGTGGAGTAGGAGGAATCATGATCGCGATTATTGGGCTTATCATTGGCGTAGTTCTGGGCGTTGTGCTGGAACCAACGATCCCTTACACCTGGCAGCCCTACCTACCAATCGCTGTGGTCGCTGCGATCGACGCGCTGTTTGGCGCCGGGCGCGCGTGGCTGGAAGGCAAGTTCTCAGACCGCGTCTTCATCGTGTCGTTCTTCTGGAATGTCCTCGTCGCCGCCCTGCTCGTGTTCCTAGGCGCCCAGTTAGGCGTGGGAGCCGCAATGACCACCGCAATCGTGGTTGTCCTCGGCATCCGCATCTTCTCGAACGCCGCCGCAATCCGCCGCGCCATTTTCGGAGCCTGACATGTTCGAAGCCCGAAATCCTAATCAAAGGCGGCTGCGGGACCTGCTCACCGCACGCTTTCGGCCCATCCACCTGCTGATAGCCCTAATGATGTTTGCGCTGGGATTCGCTTTCGTATCCCAGGTCAAGATCCAAAGTGCCGACCCACTTGACGGCGTTCACGAGGACGAGCTGGTGCTGCTACTAGATCAGCTCACTCAATCTGAAGACCAGCTGCGAGCCGAGCGCTCTGACCTTTCCGAGCAACTCGCAAGGTTGCAGTCTGAACATTCACAGGAGCAGGCCGCGCGAGAATCCGCGGAAAAAGAGCTTCGCCAAGCTCAAATCCTAGGTGGCACGGTGCCCGTTGAAGGCCCCGGACTGATCCTGACGGTTACAGAGGGCGCAACCCCAATCTCTGCCCAAAAATTCGTGACCGTCCTCGGAGAGCTTCGCAACGCAGGAGCCGAAGGCATCGAACTGAATGGACATCGCGTAATTGCGTCCTCGTATATCACCAGAGACGAAAACGGGATGACGATATCTGGGGAGCCGATCGAATCCCCATACGTGTGGAAGATCATTGGTGACGCGGATACTATTCAACCTGCGCTAGAAATCGCTAGGGGAGCGACCTCTCAGCTACGCGCGAGCGAGGCAAATGTTGAGATCGTACGATCCGATCTGGTTACCATTGAGTCAGTAGCGCCCAAACACAGCTATTCATATGCTGAACCAGTCGAGTGACAGGTCCGATTTCTGGATAAGTTGAGCAATCAGACCTAAGCTTGATAGTTAGAAAGCAAAGTACGAACCAAGAGTTAAGGAGCTGGCGATGTCCAACCAAAACGCGCCTGACCCCAATGAAACAGCCGTATTCGGCTCGTTGGGGACGCCGAGCGAACCTGAGGACTCCTTTGTCCGCCAGCCACTGACCGCCCGCGACCAAAGTGCCGTGGACGCACTGCCTTACGGATCCGCACTGCTGATCGTTCAGCGCGGCCCGAACTCCGGCGCACGGTTCCTGCTGGATGCTGAGGTCACGACGGCTGGCCGTAGCCCCAAGGCTGATATCTTCCTAGACGACGTAACCGTTTCGCGTCGTCACTGCGAATTCCGCGCCTCCGAAGGCGGATTCATTGTGCGCGATTCCGGGTCCCTAAACGGAACCTACGTGAACCGCGAACGCACCGAAAGTGCGCGCCTGAATGCCGGTGACGAAGTTCAGATCGGCAAGTACCGTCTGACCTACCATCCTTCACCGCGTAATTCATGAACGCGCGCAAACTACGCGCGGAACAGACACAACCCCTCAGCTGGCCCAGGGACGTGTCCCATGAGCCGCGTATGACTATTGGGCAGGTCACGGAACAGGTTAAAGCCGAGTTTCCGGCGCTCACCGTGTCTAAAATCCGGTTCCTTGAAACGGAGGGCCTAATCTCTCCGTACCGAAACTCAACCGGATACCGCAAGTACTCCGCCGCTGACGTTGAGCGACTGCGCTACATCCTGACCGAGCAACGCGATTCATACCGTCCGCTTCGAGTCATTCGGGATCAACTCCGCGCCCTCGACGCCGGTCATGAAGTGGAGCGCGTCCCAACTGCCCGAGTCGTTACCGACCACGGACACACCAGGCTTCCCTCCAGTGACCACATTTCGGTACGGCAGCTGTGTGATCTTACCGGTACTTCCAAAGAAGATATTGAGGAGTTCACTAAGCTTGGCTTGCTGTCACCTGACCTGGGCGGCTATTTTCCAACGCGGTCAATCCGAGTTGTTCAATACATTCTAGAGTTGCGGTCAAAAGGCATTGATCCGCGCAACTTGAGGGGCGTCAGGCTGGCCGCCGAAAGGCACGCCGATATCGTGGATCACGCGGTTGCCCCAATTCGGGGACGGTCCCGATCCGGTGATGTGGAGAGGGCGCGCGCGAGGAGCCAGGAGTTGGCTGAGGTTACGGCCGATCTTCATCGCGAATTTTTGCGTCTGGCAGTTGATAGGCTGGCAGATAGCTGACTTTGCAGATAACAAAATAGTCTCAAGTTAAGGTTGAAGGTGAGGCGCGCCGGAGTGTTCGTTGACGAAGCGGTCAATAACTTCTAGCGTGATTAACAGTTCAACCCGGAAACACATAAGAGTTCGAGGAGTAACAGGTGGAACAAGAACGGCACACCGCCGAGCAGTCCCGACAGGGCATGCTTTTTGGCGACCACCTAGCTGAAATTGGCCCCGACACCGGTTACCGCGGGCGCGTTGCCTGCCAGGCAGCCGGGATTACGTACCGCCAACTTGACTACTGGGCACGCACCGGCCTGGTAGAACCCTCGATTAGGGGAGCCCACGGCTCCGGCAGCCAACGCCTCTACTCCTTCCGTGACATCCTCGTGCTAAAGGTCGTCAAGCGCCTACTTGACACCGGTGTTTCCCTGCAACAGATCCGCACCGCGGTTGCACACCTCAAGGACAGGGGAGTGGAAGACCTCTCCAGCATCACCCTCATGAGCGATGGCGCCTCGGTCTATGAGTGCCGTTCCCGTGATGAAATGATCGACCTCATCGAAGGCGGTCAGGGCGTCTTCGGTATTGCAGTTGGTCGCGTATGGCGCGAAATCGAAGGTTCCCTTGCCGAACTTCCAAGCGAAGAGGCCGAGCCCGCACCTGTCATGGTTGATGAGCTCGCTGAGCGTCGTCGCCAGCGCCGTAGCGCATCATAACCCTAAACCACAGCTTTAGGGTTTTTACGCGTGACGCAGGCGGATCTGCTCAAGATCCATCTGGCGTGCCTTACCAGCTGCTAGCAGTGTGAACACGTAAGCAACCAGTCCCCACAGGATTAGTGGTACTGCTGTTGCAAAGAAGCTGGTTAGCTTGCCACCCACAACCGTGCGTGTGAGGCCTTCCGTTACATATGACAGCGGAAGGAAGTTGCTGAGCGCCTGGAATGCCGAGGGCGCAGTCTCAATCGGGATTACCCCACCAAGTGAAACCACCTGAACCACCAGGAACAGTAGCGCTAGCACGCGCCCAACTCGAGCTCCAGCAACCGCCAACAGAGCCTGGTTTATAGCGGCAAAGGACAATGCCGCGATGATCATCAAGACCGTAGTCGTAAAGAGGTCGTTGG
>DUQT01000259.1 GCA_012837655.1 Actinomyces sp.
GATGGCGACGGATGACAGCACGGGAATGCGATTACTCTTGATTAGGTCGCACACGGGCGCAGGATTCACGCCGCTGATGTCACCGACCTGGCCGATGTCGATCGGTTCGCCTTCAACCATCACGGCTTGGCGCTTCGCCTGGAATAGGCGCGCGTCCTCACCGGATAGGCCAACCGCGGCGATTGAATCCATGTTTAGCAGGGAAACGAGCTCGCGCTGTACCTTGCCCTGCAGGACCATGCGCACGATTTCCATGACTTCCGGGGTTGTTACGCGCAGGCCGTTCTTGAAGGGCGCGTTTAGTCCCAGACGCCCGAGCATCTCGTTAATCTGCGGACCTCCGCCGTGCACGACGATTGGATGCACGCCCCACGTGTGTAGGAACGTGACGTCTTCCGCGAAAGCACGCTGAAGTTCCACGTTGGTCATCGCGTTGCCGCCATACTTGATGACGACTTTTTTCCCTGAATACTTGCGTAGCCAGGGCATCGATTCCAGCAGAATTCGAGTCTTGTCTAGTGCGGTTAGATGGGTCATGTCGTGTATGCGCTGTTCTCGTGAACGTAATCGTGAGTGAGGTCGGTGGTGTAGACAGTTGCGTGGGCGTCACCGGCACCGAGTTCGATTTCGATGCTGACCAGGCGCGAAGCTGCGAGATCCAACTCGTCCTTCGGTTCGCCGATGCCACCGTTGCGGCAAATCTGGACTCCATTTATTGAAACGTTCACGTCGTTCACATCAAACGGAGCGACCTTGGCGTCAACCGTGCCGATCTGGGACAGGATGCGACCCCAGTTGGGATCATTGCCAAAGATCGCGGTCTTCACCAAGTTGGAGCGTGAAACTGCGCGCGCAACCTCGACCGCGGCTTCTTCGGTGGACGCCTGAGTGACCGTAATATCAATCGAGTGCGACGCGCCCTCCGCGTCATCACGGAGCTTCCCAGCCAAATCGCGGCACGCGACCTCCAGTTGCGCGCCAAACTCGGCCTCGTCGGGTTCAATTCCCGATTCCCCCGATGCGAGCACAATCACCGTGTCGTTCGTGGACATGCAGCCGTCCGTGTCGGTGCGGTTGAAGCTGACGTCGACGGCTCGGCTTAGTGTGCGTACCAGGACGTCCTCTGAAATTTTCACGTCGGTAGTAATCACGCAGAGCATGGTCGCCATTGCGGGCGCGAACATGCCGGCTCCCTTCGCCATGCCGCCGATGCGCCAACCGTCGCGTTCAATTTCGACTTCTTTCGTGACGGTGTCGGTGGTCATGATGGCCTGTGCGGCCAAGTTTGCGCCGTCTTCGTTTGCTTCTTTTACGAGGGCGGGAATGGCGCGTGTAAGCCTGTCGGTGTCCATGTATTCGCCGATAACTCCGGTGGAACACACCGCGATTTTAGTGTGTTCAACGCCAGCTTCGCTTGCAAGCGCGGCGACGGTGGAATGAACGTCTTGCATGCCGCGCGCTCCGGTGCACGCGTTCGCGTTACCCGAGTTCAAAATGACGTGGGTGACCGTGTGATCCTTCATCAGGTCACGGGTGTAAATAACCGGCTCCGCAACAACGCGATTCGTTGTAAATACAGCCGCAGACGCCAGGTTCGAACCATTATTTGCCACAAGGGCGAGGTCGAGTGAACCCGATGCTTTCAAGCCCGCTGCCACACCGGATGCGGTAAAGCCCAGAGGGAAGCAAACGCCGGACTTGGTGGCGCTACTTGGGGCATTCGAGTTGGTGCTCACGGTGCAACTCCAATCGTTGGGATTCCAGTGGCTTCATCGATTCCGACCGCCAGGTTCGCTGCCTGCACAGCGGCCGCCGCGGTTCCCTTGCCCAGGTTGTCTATCGCGGCGATCGCGGTCAGTGC
>DUQT01000260.1 GCA_012837655.1 Actinomyces sp.
CCCAGGCATCCAGATGAGGCCATTTTGGGTCTGAAACCCAATTTTTGGCACCGCGCCAGCCGTGCCAACTCTAGAAAAGAAGGAAATCCCCGCCACCGGCGGGGATTCGCCCCCCCCTTAGTCCCGCGCTTCGCGTCGGGCTCTCGCTGCGATCTTGAACCGCTCCTGGGATGACAGCACGTTCTTGCGAATCCGCACCGCTGTCGGAGTAACTTCAACCGACTCGTCCTCGGCCGCGAACTCTAGCGACTCTTCCAGGGTGAGCGTCCGCGGAGTGTCAAGCCCCTCATAGCTATCTGCCGCCGCGGCGCGCATGTTGGTCTGCTTCTTTTCGCGGGTGAGGTTCACGTCCATGTCCTCATTGCGCGAGTTCTCGCCGACGACCTGGCCCTCATAAACCTCCGAGCCTGGCTGCACCAGGAAGGTTCCGCGTTCCTGCAGGTTGATCATCGCGTACGGAGTCGCCTGCCCCGCCCGGTCCGCCACCAGCGACCCGGTGTTGCGCGAAACAATCGTTCCGTGCCACGGTTCGTAACCCGCGGCATACGATGACGCGATACCGGTACCACGCGTTTCGGTCAGGAAACGCGTGCGGAACCCAATCAGACCACGCGCCGGCACGATGAACTCCAGCCGCACCCAGCCGGTCCCGTGGTTGGCCATGTTTTCCATGCGCCCCTTGCGCGCAGCCAGCAACTGCGTGACTTCGCCCAGGTACTCCTCGGGCACGTCAATAGTCAGCTGTTCCATCGGCTCATAAATCTTGCCGTCGATTTCGCGCTTGACGACCTGTGGCTTTCCAACCGTCAGCTCAAAACCTTCACGCCGCATCTGCTCAACCAAAATCGCCAGAGCCAGCTCGCCACGCCCTTGAACCTCCCACATGTCTGGACGGTCCGTCGGCAGAACTCGTAGCGAAACGTTACCGATCAGCTCACGATCCAAGCGGTCCTTGACCTGCCGAGCAGTGACCTTCGTGTTCTTCTCACGCCCAGCCATCGGCGAAGTGTTCGTCCCCACCGTGATCGAAATCGCCGGATCGTCAACCGTAATTAGGGGTAGCGGATGTGGATCTTCGAGGTCGACCAGGCTCTCACCGATCGTGATCTCCGGGATACCAGCTACCGCCACAATGTCGCCAGCACGCGCAACCTGCGCGGGAACTCGCTCGAGCCCCTCAGTCTTCAACAGTTCCGTGATCTTCACCGGCGTGAGCGACCCATCCGCACGCGCCCAACCCACGTGTTGCCCCTTGCGCAACTCTCCGTTGTGAATGCGAAGAAGCGCAATCCTACCGAGGAACGGCGACGCGTCCAGGTTAGTCACGTGCGCCTGCAAAGCTGCGCCCTCGTCGTATGAAGGGCCGGGAATGCGGGAAAGAAGCGTTTCGAATAGGGGTTCGAGGTCGGTCTCCGGGACTTCTCCGAGGGCGGGCTGCTCGAGCGACGACCGCCCTAGTTTTGCGGACGCGTAAAGCACGGGCACGTCGAGCAGGGCATCCAGGTCAACCTCGTGCCCATCGTTTTGCATATCTTCCGCGAGCGACAGCAACAGGTCGGTGGTTTCGTCGACGACCTCTTCAATCCGCGAGTCCGGCCTATCCACCTTGTTGACAACTACGACAACTGGCAACTGTGATTCCAGCGCCTTTCGTAGCACGAACCGAGTCTGCGGCAGCGGCCCCTCGGCGGCATCAACCAGCAGCAGCACGCCGTCCACCATCGACAGCGCCCGCTCGACCTCGCCACCAAAATCCGCGTGACCGGGAGTATCCACAACGTTAATCGTGATCCCGTTTTCCAGACCCAGCTTCTGCGCAGTCGGACCGAGGTAATGCACCGCCGTATTCTTAGCCAGGATCGTGATGCCCTTTTCGCGTTCCAAATCGCCAGAATCCATGACGCGCTCTCCGCGAGACTCGACCGTGTCATGCTCCGAAAACGCGCCAGACTGCCAAAGCATGGCGTCAACCATGGTCGTCTTACCGTGGTCTACGTGAGCAACGATCGCGATGTTTCGAATATCTTCGCGAATGGTCATGGAGTCTCCTGATCTAGCGCACCTCGCGGCCCCTTACCGCTGAAAAACCGTGCCCTACTACTGTAGACCCGCCAACGGAGATCAGCGCACTTCGTGTCCTGCGAAATTCGCCACGTCCTCGCAATTTTTCCGATCGTCGAGGGCGGTGCAGGCGCCTGCATTTGTTCTTGCTGCTGGCCTTATTTGCCTTGTGTTTGTTTGCCGTCGGAGGGCGGTGCTGAGCTCTAGATTTTTCCTTGCTACCCGCGTGCTCAGGTTGCGTTTGTTCGTCGCAGGAGGGCGGTGCTGCTTCTGGAATTCCTAGGGTTGCCAGCCTTCTCGGGATACTCTGCGTATGTTTCGAGGGCGCAGTTTGGCTCTGGATCCACCGAGGTCCCCGGTACGTCTAGACTGGGCGTATGCATCCAACTATCACGATAGATTCAACCGCGGCCCGGGTGGGAACCTATATAGCGGCTGCGATGGCTTTGTTTACGTCAGGCATCATTATTGTCGCCGACGGGCCGCGGATTGCGCTGGTTTCGCTTCCGTATGTGTGGCTCGTGTTTTGGGTGGTCTACATGCTGTGGTGGATGCCGCGCCTGATTGTTTCCCCGCAGGAAATAACTGTTCGGAACATGCTGTTTTCCTGGGTTGTGCCGTGGGAGCAGTACACCGGCGCGCGACTGAATCTTGGGTTGATCCTGGAGACTCGCGACAAAGACATTCGTGCTTCTGCCGCGCGTCCGCGCACTGGGGTGCGTAACATGAAGGCGCATACGGGGCCGGCGCCGCTCCCCCATATTGATGAGTCAAAGGATGCCCTGCGGCTTGACCTAGATTCGGGGCAGGCAGCGCAACTACTGCGCGAGTATTACGAACGGCATCAGGAAGCCGGCTTGGGTGCGCCTGATCGGCCGGTCGAAAGAAGGTTGAACATTGTGCCACTTCTGGTGGCGTTGGTGTTGTTGCTGATGACGTTCATTCCGCTCATGCCGGCGTGAGGTCGTTCCTGCCAGCGTTGGTTTAGACGTTAGCGAGTTCGTGCTGGAGCTGGTTTAGACGAGAGGGAGTATCCGCTGGCGTTGGTCTAGATGAGAGAACCGCTCAAGCGTTGGTGTAGGCGTGAGGGTGTTCCCGCGGAAGTTGGTTTAACAGTTTGGTTTAGTCTCTTCCCACCATGGGCTCCACAATGAAGATCGAATCCCCGCCGGTGGCGGGGATTTCCTTCTTTTCCAGAGTTGGCACGGCGGCGCGGTGCCAAAAATTGGGTTTCAGACCCAAAATGGCCTCATCTGGATGCCTGGGCTGCCGTCTAAATTGCGATTCAGACCCTTAGTGACGTCGTGTCTGCCCGGGTGGGGTGCCGCGAATTTACCTTTCAGACCCCAACTGCCAAGTTTCAACGGTTCAACCTCAGTTTGCAGGCAGTTTGGGTCTGAATGGGTTTGACAGCACCGCCCTCAAAAATCGATTCAGACGGTAACTGGCAAAAACAGGTGCTATTTCTGCCACTAGGGGTCGGAATGGTTTCTAAGAAGCCTCTCCCAAACACTATTCAGAGGGAAACTAACCAAAACACACCCTGAAACCGCCACTTGGGGTCTCAAAGCCATCTGGGCAGCGGGCTACGAAAACCATTCAGAGGGCAACTGGCAAGAACAGGTGGTGTTTCTGCCACTTAGGGTCGGAATGGTTTCTCAGCAGCCAGTCCCAAACACCATTCAGACGGGAACTAACCAAAACATACCCTGAAACCGCCACTTGGGGTCTGAATCGAAATTTAGAGCGATCAGAACCGCCTTCTTACAGCCACCTGGCCCGTCAATCAGGCCCCAGGCAACCCGACTCGACCAACCAGGCCCCAAACCACCGGACGGGTCCAGGCTTCGAACAAGGCACAGCGAGCCACACGAGGTCCCTGGCCAACCAAGCCCGCAACCATGACAAGCCCCAAGCCACCTGGCCCCGTCAATCAGCCCCGGGCAACCCGACTCGACCAACCAGGCCCCAAGCCACCCGACGAGGCCATCCATCCAAGCCCCCGCACCCGTACCCTAAAACACGACTTGGCCCCGCACCTTTCGATGCGGGGCCAAGCTCAGCTCTCAAATCAGCTGCAGCTCAAGCTGATTACTCGGAGACGAATCCGATGTCCTCAGGCTTGCCGTTGGACAGGCCGAACGAGCCGTAGTTTGCGAGGTTCTTCGGAACCGCAGTGTACTCGATGCGGCGGTATAGCGGGACGGTCATGACGCGGTCCCAGATGACGCGGTCGACTTCGTTGGTGAGTTCGATGCGCTTCTCATGGTCCATCTCAACGTCGATCTGCTTGATAAGTGAGTCGATCTCGTCGTCACACAGGTTCGAGAAGTTGGATCCCGAGTCACAGCCGTAAATCTGGCCGACGTTCGCCATCGGGTACGGCGTACCCTGCCAAGCGAAGGAGGTGATGCCGAACTGGCTGTCGATCAGGAATCCGGGGAACTCATCCGAAGACTTGTTCACCATCTGAACCTTGACGCCGATCTTCTCCATGTCGGACTGCAGTAGCTTTCCTTCGTTTTCCGAGGTCGGAACGCCCTGGATTAGCTGGTACTCAACGACGAGTTCTTCGCCGTCCTTGGTGCGGTACTGAGCGCCGTCCTCGAGGGTCCAGCCAAGTTCGTCAAGCTGTGCGCCTGCGGCTTCCGGATCGTAAGCGAAGTCGGCGGAGTTGTCCTGGTAGCCTTCCTGACCAGGCATGAAGAAGTGGTTACCAAGCATGAGCTCTTCCGGCTTGACCGGTAGGCCAGCGAGGTCGGAAGCTGCGATCGCTTCACGGTTCAGGCCCTTAACAATTGCCTGGCGGATCTCCTTTTCCTGAAGGAGGCCGGAGTTGGTGTTGAACGTGAAGTGACGCCACTGGAGGCCACCGGCTTCACGGATTTCAGCGTCGGCACGGCTGGAAACTGTCTGGTACTGGTCAGAGTTAATCAGACCCGTGACGACGTCAACTTCCTTGTTAGCGAAGGAACGAGTTGAGGTCGCGGGATCAAGTTCACGGAAGGTAACTGAATCCAGCTTCGGAGCGTCGCCCCACCATGCGTCGTTCGGAACCAGGGTGATGGTCCTCTGCGCCAGGTCTAGGTCACCGTACTTGAACGGGCCAGCGGTGAAGTTGTTGTCCGGCTTCTCCGCGCGGGCGTTGTCGAATGCGTCCGGGGTCTCAACTGCGGCCTTCGGCTGTACAGAAGACCAGGTTGCGCTCCAGTCCGGGTAGGTGGACTTGTAGGTGATGACGACTTGGAATTCGTCTTCGCCCTTCTCAACCTTGTCGACCTGGTTGAAGCCGTCGGTGGAGGCTACGTTGAACTCTTCGTTCTCACCGTTGGCGGCCTTCCAGGTGGCCTCGTAGTCTTCCCAAGTGATGGGATCGCCGGAGTTCCACTTGGCTTCCGGGTTCAGGGTGAGGGTTACAACCTGCGGAGGCCCATCCTGAACTTCGTAGTCCAGAACGTAGTTTTCGTTCGGAGAGAACTCGCCGTCTTCTGAGTACACCCAGTTGGCCGGCATTACGAATCCGTCAATATTGTTGGCATCCACCTGGTTGCCTGCAGTGTGCAGGGTGTTCCACTGGGTGGGGAGCTGGCCGATGGCAAACCTTAGGTTGCCGCCGTCCTCGACCTTTTCACGGTCGGTCTTGTTGATGTCCGAAAGTGCCGGTAGAGAAGCGTCGCTTCCTCCCGAGCCTCCCTCTCCACCATCCCCGCTGTTGGAGCAACCCGCAAGAATCAGGGTCGCAGCAGCGGCAACAGCGGCGAACTTGTGAAGTGATCGCTTCACTGTGAACCTCCATGGTTTGTTGGATCAGAATTTATGAAAAGTTAACACTGAAGACCCTTCGAGTCCACAGTTTCTACGCCAGGCTATCGGTGCGCGGCGCGCTTGGCATAGTCAAATCCCCTAATTTTCTCGGTCTTGACCTAATCGCAACCAACGTCCCAAATGCTGAGAGTGCATACATTTCCCAGCCGTATCGTGTACCGCGTTCATTTTTCAATTCCCGAGGGCGGGGCTGGCCCACTCTATAGAAAAGCCACCTAGAAGACGTGCAGCGCCTCTGGGTAGTGGCATGCGTTCTTCGAGTCGACGTCGTCGGGCCCGCGCAGAACGGGGTGCTCGTTCAAGCACTTATCCTTCTCAGCGTCAGAAAGTAGCTTGAACTTCGGGCACCGCGTGCGGAATCGACAGCCGGACGGCGGGTTCGCAGGTGAAGGCAGATCGCCCTCAAGCAGAACCCGGTCGCGCTCGCGTTCGATGTGCGGGTCCGGAATCGGAATAGCCGAAAGCAGCGCCTGCGTGTACGGGTGTCGCGGCCTATCAAAGACTTCTTCGACAGCACCGACCTCGACAATCTTGCCCAAGTACATAACTGCCACGCGATCCGCGATATGGCGCACAACGGACAGGTCGTGTGCGACGAACAGGTATGACAGTTTCAGTTTCGCGCGTAGTTCTTCCAGCAGGTTGATTACGCCCGCTTGGATGGATACGTCGAGGGCGGAGACAGGCTCGTCCAAAACCAGAAGCTTCGGCCGCAACGCCAGGGCACGCGCGATACCAATTCTTTGACGCTGACCGCCAGAGAAGTGGCGCGGGTACCGGTTCAGGTGCGCCGGTTCGAGGCCGACGAGCTCCATGAGTTCTTCAACGCGGTCGTTGATCTTGTCCTTGGGGTACCGGTTGTATTTCAGCGGTTCCGCAATGATTTCAGAGATCGGCATACGTGGATCCAGCGACGCCATCGGATCCTGGAAAACGACCTGCAGGTCTTCGCGGATCTTGCGTCGACGCTGCCCGTTCAACTTCGCAGAGTCTTGCCCAAACACGACGATTGTGCCATCCTGCGGCTTCGTCAAGTTCAGAACCTCAAGCAGAGTGGTGGTTTTTCCACAGCCAGATTCGCCAACGAGAGCAAGCGTCTCACCCTCACGAATATCTAGCGAGATCGAATCAACCGCGTGAACCGTCCCCACCTGGCGCTTGAAAATCGCGCCCTTCATGAGCGGGAAGTATTTCTTCAGGTCGGTGACTCGCAGGACCTCTTCGCGCTGGTTGCGATCCGCGTGGGCCATCGGCGAACTGAAGGCATCGGGGGCAGGGAAGATATCCGCGTGTCCCCAACCTTGCTCCACGATCTCCTTTGCACGAACACACGCGACCAGGTGGCGGTTCAGGTATTCCTCATCACCAGAGTCGTTGGGCGCTTGCTCCAGCTCGGGCTCACCGTCAAGACACTTTTCGTTTGCCAGTGGGCACCGCGGCGCAAACGGACAACCCGTCGGCTTTTGCAGCATCGAGGGCGGGTTACCCTCCACGGAAGCCAGCGGCTCCGACGAATCCTGGTCCGGCCTTGGAAGCGACCCCAGCAGTCCAATCGTGTACGGCATCGTGGAGTTATAGAAAATGTCGTCCACCGTGCCCGACTCGACGCATCGACCCGCGTACATAACCGCCACGCGGTCAGCCATACCGGCAACAACACCCAGGTCGTGCGTAATCATGACAACAGCCGCGCCGGTTTCGCGTTGCGCAGTCTTCAACAAATCCAGAATTTGCGCCTGGATTGTTACGTCGAGGGCGGTCGTGGGCTCGTCCGCGATAATCAGATCTGGATCATTTGCAATCGCGATTGCGATCATTGCGCGCTGGCGCATACCGCCGGAGAACTCGTGCGGGAAAGACTTGAATCGAACCTCAGGGTTCGGGATCCCCACTAGGTCCAAAAGCTCAATCGCGCGCTTTCGCGCCGCCGAGTTCGACATCTTCTGGTGAATCGTTAGCGCCTCTACAATTTGGTCGCCAACTGTGTAAACCGGAGTCAGTGCAGACAGTGGGTCCTGGAAAACCATCGCGATCTTGTCACCGCGGATCTTCGACATCCAGCCGTCGGACTTACCCAGGATCTCGGTTCCGTGTAGCTTAACGGAACCGGTAACATCCGCGCTCTCGTCCAGTAGCCCCATAACGGCCATCGAGGTGACTGATTTACCGGAGCCGGACTCCCCCACAATCCCCAGTACTTCACCAGAGTTTACCTGCAGGTTCACACCACGAACGGCGTGCACAAGCCCGTCCTCGGACGGAAAAGTGACGTTTAGGTCCGATATTTCAAGGATCGGAACGCCGGGCTGGCGCTGCGGCACGGGAGTTCTTTCAATCTTGCGGCTTTTGCGGCTCATGCCTGGCCTCCAGTGCAAAAAGTGGTCATCGTCGGGAACGGAGCTGAGCTTCTGCGGCTCACGCTGCGGCTCATGCCTGGCCTCCCGACTTGGATGACGGGTCGATCGCGTCACGTAGACCGTCACCGATAAAGTTCACGAAAATAAGTGTCAGCGTCAGGATCGTTGCGGGCGCCAGGAAGATCCACGGCGAGGTTGTTGCCATGCCCTGGCCTTCAGCGATTAGCACGCCCAGCGAGGTTTCCGGCGGTTGCACGCCGAATCCGAAGTATGAAAGCACGGTCTCTGACATGACCGCGTTAACGAAGCCCAACGCTGCGTCGATGATCAGGTATGACGCGACGTTCGGGATGATGTGCTTTGTGATGATGACGCGCGGCGGCACCGACATGTAGCGGGCAGCGGTCACGTATTCAAGGTTCTTGACCGACAGGGTCATTGACCTAACGACACGCGCGGTCAGCATCCAGCCAAACGCGGCTAGGAGCAAGATGAACACAAACGTCGAGGACTGGTTTCCACCGAACTTCTGCGAAATCACCGCGATGATCAGGAAGGACGGGATGACCAGCAGAAGGTCGATTACCCACAGGGCAGCCTTTTCAAAAAAGCCACCAAAGTACGCTGCAGACGCGCCCACAATCGCCGCCACAACGACCTGAATTCCAGCCACAGCAATGCCGATAACGAGCGACTTACGCAAGCCCTCAATCGTCAGCGCGAAGACGTCTCGACCGCCCTGCGTTGTTCCAAACCAGTGTTCAGCACTTGGGCCCTGCAGGAAGTTTCCAGTGACCTCCTGGTAGTCCCAGGGCACCAAATACGGGCCAACAAGTGCAATTAGAACGATAACCAGGAATCCAAATACACCGATTTTCGAGGTCGTGGCTCGGAAGAACCGACGGCGAATCAACTGGCCTCGGGTTAGCCTCTTGCCCTTGCGGTCGGCTGCTTTCGCGGCTTCCTGCGCGGTTTCCTCTGTGTTTGCCATTGGCTCGAGGTCTGCGCCGGACTTGATTGCGGATTCACCTGCGAGTTCACGCGCGTTCTTAATGTCGCGTTCCTGAGGTTGGGGTTGGTTCGACATGTTTAGCTCACCCTCACTCGCGGGTCAACGACGACTATCAGCAGGTCAGAAAGCAGAGCACCACTTAGGGTCGCAACGCCGGAGAACGCCACAACCGCAGCGGTTCCGTTAATGTCTTGGCCGCGGATTGATTCAACGCCGAAGATACCCATGCCGTGCCAGCCGAAGACCTGCTCGGTGACGGTTGCGCCCAGGAACAGGGTTGCAACAGCGAACGCAAAGAAGGTTGCCATCGGTACCAAAGAGGTCCGAAGCGCGTGCCGAGTAACAGCCTTGGACTTAACGAGGCCCTTCGCTCGGGCCGTCCTCACATAATCGGCGCCCAAAGTGTCAAGCATCAGGTTGCGCTGGTAACGAGAATACGAAGCAATACCAGTCAAAGACATGGACAGCGTCGGAAGGAGAAGGTGCTGCATACGGTCAAAGAACGCGGCACCAAAGTAGTCGCCGTGAATGCCTGTTTCACCTGTGAATTCAAAGAACTGCCAGCCGGTCGCACTGTTAAACTGCGTCGCACCAATCTGAAGCAGGTTCGCCAAAACGATAACCGGCGTAGAGATGATAATCAGCGACAGAATCGAGATGAAACGGTCCGTCTTCGAGTACTGCTTCGTTGCAGTCCAAGCACCAACCGCGACACCACCAATCATGCCGACCAGTGAACCGATCAGGATCAGGCGAACCGAAACCCAAATACGCACACTAATAATCGAGTTGACCGAAGATCCAGTCGGCGTCATCCCCCAGTCCCAGTCGGTGAAAATCCGGCTGAGCCAGATTTGGTACCTTTCCCAAACGGGGACCGTGTCCGAAATGTTGTAGGCGATAAACAACCGTTCAAGAGCGTCCCAGTCCCTCGTGGGGTCGGTGATGTCGTAGGCCGCTTTCGGATCCAGCGTCACTGACGCAATTATGAACGCCAACGACACGGCGATGAACAGCAGGACAGCGTAGTTCGCCAGCCTTCTCGCCAGGTAGTAAAACATAAATTATGACCTTCTTTGGGGAATCCCTGTCATCTCCACTCACATTCCAGCGAGCATCGCAGGAAACCTTGGAACCTTTCCCACCTTTTGTAGGAAAACCTCCAAAACTGTCTATTGACTTTAGTTTCTTTCTGCACAATAGAGAACCCGAAAACTCGCTCCAACGCAATTTATATTCGTATTGAGCGGTTATCTAGACGGTCAAGAACCCCTATACGCCTCACCACGGATTCCACATTTCCGCGCCAACACGGGAATAGTTAACCTCCTAGAAACATAACTGTTAGATTCGTCGCCGAGGGCGGTGCCTACCGAATGTTGGACGCAAAAACCGCCTGCCAATCCGGCTTCCTGCCGGGTAGTTTCGCGCATTCTTGCTTACCTAATTCCGTATACGACTGTTCGTGATGCTGGCTAGGATGCCCAAAAGCGGGGCCCGAACACTTTGCTGTGTCCGAGCCCCGCCCTCGTGAATGATTATTTGATGGCCACAACGCCCAGGTGGTTAGGCATCTTCGGTTACTACTGGCTTGCCCGCGGCTTCCCAGGCGTTGAAGGAGCCCTTGAGCTCGACGACCTTGTATCCGGCGCGACGCAGAGCGGATGACGCGATCGAGTTTGTGCGGCCCGTCTGGCAGTTAGTCACGTAGATGTCGTCCTTGTTGAGTTTGTCGAGCTCCCACATGATGCGCGAAACTCCGATGCGTTGCGCGTTAGGGAGGTGGCCCGCGTTGAAGGCGGAGCGCTCGCGCACGTCGATTAGGCCGTCATGTTCGAAGTTTTCGAACTCGTCGACGGTGATGACTTCCGGAACGAATGTTGGAAGCCCCTCGAGGCTGGTCACATACCCGTCCACCTTGTCGATTCCGACGCGGACGAGGTGGTCCCAGATGCGCTGCGCCTCCTCCTGGTCAGGCGCAAGGAGGATGAGGGCGGTGTCCTCGCGCTCAGGGTCGAATGCCCAACCACCGTAGGTTGCCGGCTTGGTGTAAACCAGGTTCAGCGAGTCCTTTACCGTGCCCTTGTGGGCCTCGTTCTGGTCGCGAGTGTCAACAAACACGTGGCTTCCAGCTTCGAGTTTGCCAACCACGTCCTCGGCGCCCATTTCCTGCAACAGCTTGCGTTCGCCCATGATGGCGGGGCCTTCGCGGTTTTGGCGCTTCATGCGCGCAAAGTAGGCGTGCGCGTCCGGCTGACCGTCGAGGAGTTCGTCGACGAAGCCCTGCTCGTCATTTTCGGCGATGTACTTGCCCCACCAGGAGAAGTTGCGCTCGTAGCCGACAGTCGTTACCGGAACGGACCCGAGCGCCTTGCCGCACGCGGAACCGGAACCGTGCGCTGGGTAAACCTGCACGTAGTCCGGGAGAGTCACGAACTTGTCACGCAGCGATTCGAAAGTCTGTTTTGCGCCAACAAAGCGCGTATCGACAGCGCCCGCAGCTTCATCCAGGAGGTCGGGGCGGCCCAGGTCGCCTGCGAATACAAAGTCGCCGGTGAACATATAGCCAGGCTTGTCGGAGAAGGCGCCGTCGGTGAGGAGGAAGGATAGGTGCTCCGGGGTGTGTCCCGGGGTGTGAACAGCCTGAATGGTTAAGTTTCCGACGTTGAAAGTGTCCCCGTCATACATGAGTTCACCCTCGAACCCGTACTGCCAGTCTTCACCGCCCTCGCCGGAAAGGTGAATTGTCGCGCCGGTTGCGGCGGCGAGTTCGCGCGTGCCGGATAGGTAATCGGCGTGAATGTGAGTTTCGGTCACGTGCGTAATCTTCATGCCGTTCGCTTCGGCGAGGTCCAGGTACGGCTGAATGTCGCGGCGAGCGTCGATGACTAGCGCCTCATTCTTTGCCTGACAGCCAATGAAGTAGCTTGCCTGAGCGAGGTCTTCGTCGTAGATCCGTTCGAGCAGCATTTGTTTTCCTTTTGGTTGGGTGCAAATTCTGGCTGTGCTCCCCCGCTTTGTGTCGCGGTGATTATCTGGGGCCGTGAATTGTTGCGGCCGCGAAAACCTTGGTTTAAGTGGGGTAGCACTATAAGACTCGGTCTTAGTTGACCCAACCATAATACCCCTGGGGGTATATTGCAACGGTGTTCTCAAAAGTTGCGTGAGGCGCGACGCAGCGGTAGTTTGCGGCGCGGAAAAGCTGCGCGTTTGGGTTGCCGCAGCGTGGCTTGGTTTTGCGTAGTGCCGGACGCCACGGCACGAGGGCGTTGCAACTTTGGCACGTGCGCGGCGCGGTTGCATCGGAGTGCAGAGGTGCGCAGGGACGTTGCTTTTATGGCGCGGAAACGCTGCGGGTTTGGGTTGCCGGCGGGCACGTGTGGCCGTTTGGGAACTTAGATGAACAGCGCGAGCGACACCGCCATGGTTGCCATTCCGGCGACGAGGCCGTAGACGGCGACGTGGTGCTCCCCTGTTTGTTGGGCTGTTGGAAGCAGTTCGTCCAGCGAGATGAACATCATGATTCCCGCCACTGCGGCGAAAGCGACTCCCATTGTCGCTGGGCCCATTAGCGGCATCAGAAGTACGAAACCAATCAGCGCTCCCGCGGGCTCCGCAAGCCCCGACAGGAATGACCACCAAAGGGCCTTCTTCTTGTTACCAGTAGCTTGTCGGATCGGGACGGCCACAGCCACGCCCTCGGGAATATTGTGGATTGCGATCGCGGCGGCGACGGGTATCGCGAGTTGTGGATCTTCTA
This sequence comes from Actinomyces sp., assembly GCA_012837655.1. GTDB lineage: Bacteria > Actinomycetota > Actinomycetes > Actinomycetales > Actinomycetaceae > Gleimia. The sequence goes on from DUQT01000260.1 coordinate 13,016, forward strand.
ACGCCGCGATGAATGTTGCGAACCCTTCGGGGAAATTGTGCAGGCCGATTGCAAGCGCGGTGAGGGTGCCCATTTTCATGAGTTGGCGGCGCTCGCGCAGTTTTTCTGGGTCGTCGATTCCCTGCGGTTCGTGAGGGTTGATTGGTTCTGGCACGAGCCAGTCGATCACACCGATGATGCCGATTCCGACGAAAAATGACGCGATCGCGGCCCACGCGCCGCCGCGTTCACCCCAGATGGATTGGAGGGATTCGAAGCCTTTCGGGAGGATCTCCATCATGGAGACATACACCATCACGCCGGCCGAGAATCCGAGCGCGCCAGCCATGAACCTCTTGCCGGGCGCTGTTTTCAGCACGGAAATAACGCCGCCGATGCCGGTTGACAGGCCGGCAAACATTGTCAGCGCGAATGCGAACCAAAAATTTTCCACGTTCTCATTTCTAAGGTCGGTGGGCCTCAGGGGCGTTGTCCACGCCTCAGCTTACATGGTTCGTCTCGCACGATTGGCGGCGTTTCAGCGCATTACGCGGTCTTCGGGATGCCTCCGCAACTTCGCGGACACAGGTGTGCGCATCGAATCCGGGCGTGCAGGGGCCCGGTGCGTCCGCGACTTCGGGGAATTTGGACTGCGCACCTAATCCGAACGCACAGCGACCGAGGTGCGTTCACATCGTCGGGAGTTTTAACCCGCCCCCTTCCTTGGGAACCGCAGCCCTAGTCCCTCAGAACGTATTTCAGGGTTTCCACGACCTGCTCGGGCGTTTCACACCAAGCCTGCGCGGCTGCGTCAACTTCTTTGAGGGCGTGCGAGGTGCTCTCGTCGTGCAGGGTAATGTACGGCGTCCCCAGCGCAGCGCAGTATCCCGCGTCAAATGCAGCGTTCCACTGCCTGTACTTGTCGCCGAAACGGACGACGACCAGGTCAGCTTTTTCAATCAGGTTGCGAGTACGAATCGCGTTAACCTTGGCGGACTGATGATCGCGCCAGAAACTATTCTCAGTGTTGCCGAGGTGGTCGCCCGCCTCATCAGAAGCCGCGTGGTCAGTTACAGGCGTTGTAAATACGACGTCGAGGCCGGCTTCCTTCGCGCCCTGCTCAACTTCGTCGCGCCAGTCGGAGTGGATCTCACCTGATAGGTAAACATTGAAACTCATTGTTTTAGACCTTTCTGAATAGGTTGATCTACAAAGCAGTAAAGCTTCACTTACAAAATTTAGTTGGGTTTTGAATAAAAGTCGCGGCGAGCGCGAGTTTCCAGACTGGGGCTTGGTCTCTCGAGGGCGATGTCTTAGCAAAGCTAGCTAACAACCCACAACGAGACAGCCGGGCTCACAGTTTCAATGACTTAAGCACTAACGACAGTCATTAGAAAACCTTTACGTCGCTCGATAGCGCGGCACAACCGCTCAAATGTTGTTTTCTTCAATATTTGATGTTTCAGTCACATTTTATTCCTATCCTCGAGGTATCAGGAACTGACACTAAGTATGACCATCAAAGGTGAGGTATATGTCGAAGAAAATGCGAGTAGTGCAAATGCACGGAGTAGGCGACATCCGTTTGGAAGAAATGGACATCCCAAAACCGGGTAAAGGGGAGGTCCTTCTGAAAGTTGCTGCCTGTGGAGTATGTGGCTCTGACCTTGCGCGGATGTACAAGAAAGGACCACATAAGCTTCCACTTGTAACTGGTCACGAATTCTCGGCCTACATTGCCGAACTTGGTGAAGGGGTAGACGGATTCGAAGTCGGTGACCTCGTAACCGTTCCGCCGATGCTCCCCTGTTTCGAATGTGCTCCCTGCACGCAGGGTCATTTCTCTTTATGTGAGAACTATGATTATTACGGCTCTCGTCGACACGGAGCCTACGCAGAATATGTAGCAGGTCCAGCAAAACTACTACTGAAAGTTCCAGCAGGACTGGACGCCCGAGCCGCCGCAATGGTGGACCCTGCTGCAATCGCTCTTCATGCGATTTGGCGAACGAACCTCACGGCCGGTTCATCAGTACTTGTAATGGGCGGTGGTGGGCCAATTGGTCTATTCGCTGTGCAGTGGGCTCGTATCATGGGGGCGACTCGCATCGTCGCTTGCGACGTTAGTAAGGAGAAAGCCGAACTCGCCCTCGAGGCTGGGGCGGATGTTGCCGTTTCTTCGTACGAAGAACTTTTGGAAATCGCTGATGACGGATTCGACGTAGTCGTAGAGACGACAGGTGTTGCTAAAGTTGCCGACCAGTCTGTGTCTGTGACCGCCCGTCACGGATCTGTGACCTTGATCGGCATTCCACCAGCAGAGGTTGAAATTTCCGCCGCCAACTGGGCCCGACTCATGCGTCTAGAAATCAACATTTGTGGCTCTTGGAATTCGTTCTCAGCACCGTTCCCGGGTAAGGAGTGGACAACGACCCTCGAACACATGGCTCGCGGAAACTTGCAGTGGGAGTTCATGATTACTCACGAACTCCCATTAGAAAAGGTGGACGAAACGATTCGAGCAATGGCAGAACGAACCATTCACTCATCCAAAGTTCTGTTCCTTCCTAACGGTTCGGATCTACCAACAAATTGAGCGATGTCTTCAAACACCGATGATCTATTGATGGTGCGAGCGGCGGAACTCTACTACAACGACGGTTACAACCAGTCACAAGTTGCTGACCGATTGAAAATCTCTCGTTGGCAGGTGGGTCGGCTACTCGAGAAAGCACGTGAGACTGGGGTGGTGGAGATTAGAATCCACCACCCAGCCTCTCGCCGAAGAGATTTAGAAGATGCCCTAAAGGATAGGTTCGGCTCTGTCAATCCAATCGTCGTAGACACGCAGGCTACCCGGGATAGAACGCTAGCCTTAGCCGCCTGCCTTGGCGCGAACTACATCTCGGAACTGCGTCCCATGCCTTCCTTAATCGGCGTGTCATGGGGACGGTCGGTAGCCGCGTTGGCTAACGCCCTACCTGAACACGTGTTCCACCATCCACTGATAGTGCAACTAAATGGCGCAGCACTGTCTGTTGAACTGACGGTAGATGCTGCAAGCATTATCACCACCATCGCTAAACGCTCCGTTAAGCCTGCGACGTTCCTACTGCCAGCGCCAGCAATTGTTGGAAATCCTGACCTTGTAGAGCACTTTTACGCTGATCCACATATAGAAAAGACCATCCGACTAGGTGAAAGAGCCGATCTCGCCATCTACTCACTAGGGGCATTAACACCCAATTCTGTCCTTGCACAGGCCGGAAATATTTCTAAACAAGAACAAATTGCCTTGAAAGAAAGAGGATGCGTCGGAGATATTCTCGGACACTACATAGATAAGAGTGGAAATATCGTAGACCTTACTCTCGACGCTCGAACCATCTCCATAAATCTAGAGTCTCTGAGAAATAACGATCGCACACTCGCTATAGCTATTGGCGCAGAAAAAAGTGAAGTAGCATTTGGCGCGCTTCACGCAGGCTTATGCAAGACGCTAATCACAGAATCAACTATCGCTAAACGTGTATTAGAGATAGGGAAAGAATAAACATGAAGACTGACGAACTCGCCAACCTTATCGACCACACGTTGCTTGCTCCAGAGGCAACACAGGAAGACATATTGGCGTTACTAGATGAAGCCGAAGAACTTGGGACGTACTCCGTTTGTGTGTCGCCCAGCAGACTACCTCTACCGAGACCCACATCAGTCAAAGTCGCAGCAGTTTGCGGATTCCCCTCAGGAGCCCACAGTATCGCTACGAAAGCTCAAGAAGCAGAAGAGCTGACCGCTCATGGTGTTGATGAAATCGACATGGTTATCAATCTTGGTGCTGTCAAAGAGGAACGCTTTGATTACATAGAAAAAGAAATCAAAGCTGTTCGTGACTCAGCTCCGAACGTGGTTTTGAAAGTAATAATAGAATCTGCTGCCCTAACAGACGAGGAGATCGTTGCCACCTGCAATGCTACAAAAAAAGCTAAGGCCGATTTCGTGAAAACATCCACAGGTTTTCATAAAGCTGGCGGCGCAAGTATTCACGCCGTACAACTTATGCGATCAGTAGTAGGAGACGAACTAGGAGTCAAAGCCTCCGGTGGTATTAGAGACGGAAAGTTCGCAACGGAGCTCATTGAAGCAGGAGCAAGCCGTTTGGGATTGTCCTCGTCGAGGAAGGTTCTCGAAACTATCTAAAGTGAACACCCCTATTAGGACTCATACTCACAACAATTCCTGTTTGCATTGGGTCGCAAACACCTTATTTGAATCAAAGGAGATTCTTCATGAGGAACAAGTACGTAATCGGCATTGATTTTGGCACTCTTTCTGGGCGAGCAACGGTAGTCCGTGTATCTGACGGTAAAGAAATGGGTTCATCCGTTGCTGAATACCCACACGGCGTTATGGACTCCCGTTTGACGGCGGGTGACAACCAACCACTCCCACCTGACTTTGCACTGCAAGTACCATCTGACTACTTAAAAGTTCTAGGGAAGATTGTTCCTGAGTCTGTAAGAAAAGCAGAGGTGCCAGTTGACGACATTGTTGGCATCGGCACGGATTTCACATCAGCAACGGTCATTCCCACGGATAAGGAAGGCACACCGCTGTGCGAGTTTGATGAATTCAAGAACAATCCCCATGCGTATGCAAAACTTTGGAAACATCATGGCGCTGCTGAGCAAGCTGAACGTTGCATCGAAGTAGCTGAACAACGTGGCGAGAAATGGTTGGGCCGTTACGGTGGGCGAATTTCCTCTGAGATAGTTATTCCCAAAGCCCTGGAAACGCTAGAAAAAGCCCCCGAGGTTTACAATGCCATGGACGTCTGTGTTGAAGCAGTCGACTGGATTGTCTGGCAACTATGCGGACGCCATATTCAGGCGGCATCCTCCGCAGGATATAAAGCGTTATTACAGGACGGTAGCTACCCTTCGAAAGAGTACTTTGCGGCTTTGAATCCAAAGTTTGCAAGTTTCATCGAGGACAAATACACAGCTCCGGTTATGCAGCTTGGCGATCGGGCAGGTGGCCTCACTGAGGCAAGCGCAAAGTTGACCGGCTTGAATCCGGGGATTGCTGTATCTGTCGGTCAAATTGACGCACACGTAACTGCTCCTGCTGCCCAAGCCATCGAAGTGGGTCAAATGACTGCGATCATGGGTACTTCAAATGTTTACATCGTCAACGGCACGGAAGCTCGAGATATTCCTGGAGTATTTGGCATTACCCATGGCGGGATCTCCCCCGGCCTCTGGGGCTATGAAGGTGGTCAGACAGGAGTGGGGGACATTTTTGCCTGGATCGTTGACAATATTGTTCCTAGGGAGTACTACGAAGAAGCCGAAAACCAAGGAATTTCAGTCCATGAACTACTCACCGCGAAAGCAGAAAAACAGGAGATCGGCGAAAACGGTCTTCTTGCCTTAGATTGGCACAGCGGAAACAGGTCAATTCTGAACGACGCAAATCTATCCGGCACACTGTTCGGCATGTCGCTAACCACGCGTCCAGAGGACATCTACCGCGCATATCTAGAAGCAACCGCATTCGGCCTACGCTCAATTATTGAAAACTTTGTGGACCATGGAGTTGAGATCAATGAGGTCGTAGGCGCCGGCGGATTGTTGAAAAACAAGTTTCTTATGCAAATGTATGCAGACGTGACTCGTATTCCGCTTTCTATATCTGGTTGCGCGCTCGCAGGATCGCTAGGCTCCGCCATTCTTGGCGCTGTCGCAGCAGGCGAATATCCAGATACGTATGCCGCTGCGGAAGCTATGGGATCAAAGATTCCGAATGCTTACCTTCCCAATGAGGAAAACTCCAAGAAATACGACAAGCTTTACGCTGAATATATTAAACTCCACGATTACTTCGGGCGAGGTGGCAACAACGTAATGCACACCCTGAAACAAATCCAAAGAGACGTCCATTCGAGGAAG
>DUQT01000261.1 GCA_012837655.1 Actinomyces sp.
AGAAGTCCGCGGATGACCCAACATCTTTTGACTCGATTGTCTACAGCGGATTTGCCGGCGAGGACGATTCGGCCACTTCAGCGGGTTCAGACAAATCAGCGGGTTCAGCGCGCCGAGCCGGGTCAGCCAAGCCAGGCGATGCAGCCGATTCTGCGACGGATTCCACAGGCGAGCACGAAACAGGGGTTTACCCCTACCCGCCCGCTCCAAAGGGCGATGACGAGGTTGAATGGCACACGTTTGATGGGGAACGCGCAGGCGCTGAGGTTCGCCACTCCGGGGATACGGATCATCTAGAGCCCGTCGATTCTGAGGAGCCCAAGCAGGTCAAGTTCACCCGCAAGGGTGCTCCCATTTTGAAGCTTCCGTCGGGCACTCGGGTTGTGAAGAACTCGATGCAATCGGTGCGATCGACTGTGGACGCGCTGAACGCCGGCGAGCGTATTGACCCGACGCGCCCGACGATTGCCCTGTTTGCGGTGCTGGTGCTGGTCGCAGCCGTGCTCGCAAGCACAACACTTCTGGGGACGGGCAAGCTTTCCCCGCGCACCTCCGCGTTCTTCAACGACACTGAGCAAACCCAGCAGACACAACAAGAGGAAGCAACCGAGGCTCCCGAAGAAGTTCAACAGGCCCCCGCCGCGGGCCCTGCGCCCGAAATTGCTTCCATCGAAGTCATCTCCTACAACGATGACGGCGGCGACCACCAGGAATGGGCCGACCTAATGATTGACGGCGACGTCGGCACGCGCTGGCAGTCACGCTACTTCGCGCAGCCCGACCTTCCCGAAGGCAACACAATCCGCCTGATTATCAAGCTCAAGCAGGAAACCACCGTCTCCGGAGTAACCTTCAACGGCCCACTCGACGGCGGCCAGGTCGACCTGCGCATCAACGACGGCTCCGACCCGTTCGGCACCCCGGTGATCACGTCATCGCAAATGTCCGCAACCACAACGCTGCAGGCAACCGAACCCGTCGTCGGCAACACCGTCACGCTTAACTTCGTCGCGCTACCCACCGAAGACGAAGGCCGCTACCGCGTGAAAATCGACGAACTTTCCGTCCAATAAGCCGAATAAATCCCTCACCGTAGGCGTTTAATTTTCGAGGGCGGAGCTGCGCCCTCGAAAATCAAAATGCACGGACGAACGGGTGTGGTGCGCTTAACGCGCCCGGCTGGTTCGAGTGGGAATAAAAGGCGCAATAGATTAGTTTTTATAAGCGATAGAGTTTTTGGCGCAAACCGCGCACACCCGTTTCTGATTGGGAGAAAGATGTCCGAGAAGAAGATCCACGACGTAATAATCGTCGGCTCCGGCCCGGCTGGATACACCGCAGCTATTTACACGGCTCGTGCAGGTCTGAAGCCAATCGTATTGGCTGGCTCGTTCACCGCTGGTGGCGCGCTAATGAACACGACTGAAGTTGAAAACTTCCCCGGATTCCCCGAAGGCATCATGGGTCCGGACCTGATGGTAAAAATGCAGGAACAGGCCGAAAAATTCGGTGCTGACGTCCGCATGGAAGACGCAACCAAACTTGATTTGGCCGGCGACGTCAAGACCGTCGAAACCGAGGACGAAACCCTGCAGGCCCGCACGGTCATTCTGGCGACGGGTGCTGCCTACCGCAAGCTAGGACTTGAGGGCGAAGATACCTACCAGGGGCGCGGCGTTTCATACTGTGCAACCTGTGACGGTTTCTTCTTCCGCGACAAGCCGATCGCAGTGGTTGGTGGCGGCGACTCCGCGATGGAAGAAGCCATCTTCCTGTCCCGCTTCGGCTCGAAGGTTTCGGTCATTCACCGTCGCGACGAGCTACGTGCGTCAAAGGTTATGGCAGACCGTGCTGCGCAGAATCCCAAGATTGAGTTCGAGTGGAACTCCGTGGTTTCCGATATGGAGGGCGAGAACGGCCTCGAAAAGATCATCTTGGAGGACACCAACACCGGTGAGAAGCGCGAAATCGACGCGAACGGCCTGTTCGTCGCGATCGGTCACGAACCGCGCACCGACCTGGTCAAGGGCCAGCTAGAGTTGGATGAGGGCTACATCAAGGTAAACCATCCGACCACCGAGACCTCCATGAGTGGCGTATTCGCGTGTGGTGACGTCGTTGACTCGAAGTACCGTCAGGCCATTACGGCTGCGGGCACGGGCGCGCAGGCTGCACTCGACGCGCAGCACTACCTGGAGAGCCTCGAAACCCCGGGCGAAATCAAGTAGGCCCAAGATCAACTAGTTTGCAGGAGGAACCATGTCGAATACTGTTGAAGTAACTGATGACAACTTCCAAGAGAAGGTCATTGACGCAGACGAACCCGTCCTAGTTGACTTCTGGGCCCCGTGGTGCGGTCCGTGTCGCCAGATGGAACCGATCTTGGAGGAACTGGCCGGCGAACTCGCAGGCAAGGTAACCATCGCCAAGCTGAACGTCGACCAGAACCCGACAATCTCGCGCCAATACGGCATTGTGTCAATCCCGACCATGTCAATCTTCTCTAAGGGAGAAGTCGCCAAGAACCTGGTTGGTAGCCGTCCCAAGGCGCAGATCAAGAGCGAACTTGAAGCGTTCCTAAACTAGTTCTTAAACATCGTGGCCCGTAGCCTGCCCGCTCGGGTCACGCAAGAGGGCACCGGACTTTCTGTGGTCTGGTGCCCTCTTGTGTATCCACCGCGTGGATTCCACGGCGCGTCATAGGAAGGCATCAACGGATCTGACTCGTAACCCCGCAGTTGGTTGTGTCCCACCGTTTGACGCGCCAGTTATTTTTGAGCACACAGCTGCGCCCTCGGAAATTCTTACGTGCTGAAAGTTTCAATCTTTGAAGCTGGAATTTTCGGAATCGACACGCCTTTTCTTGGTTGCGGTGCGTTACAGTGGCACAATCAGGAGCAAGACTAAATTGCGTCGCCCTACTAAAGAAAGAGTGAAAACGGTGGCTCAAATTGATGGCATACGAAATTCCGATGCAGGCACTCGGCTAGATCCCTGGCACGGAGCGTACGCCTCGCGAGCTCACGGGCTACGTTCATCTGAAATCCGCGCCCTTTTCGCTGTTGTTTCCCGCCCCGAGGTCGTATCGCTAGCGGGTGGAATGCCGAACCTGAAGGACCTGCCGCTGGACAAGTTGGCAGAATCCGCGCGTTCACTGATTCAGCGTCACGGCGCGCAGGCGATGCAGTACGGCTCCGGCCAAGGCTGGGAGCCCCTGCGCCAGCGCATCACCGAGGTCATGACGTACGACGGCATTCAAGCCGACCCCGACGACGTTGTTGTAACCACAGGTTCACAGCAGGCGCTCGACCTCGTTTCTGAAATCTTCCTTGAAAAAGGCGACGTCGTTTTGGCGGAAGCACCGTCTTACGTTGGCGCGTTGGGCACTTTTCGCGCGTACGAGGGCGAAGTTGTGCACATCGAAATGGATGATGACGGCCTGATTCCGGAGGCACTCGAAGAGGCTATTCGTGACCTGCGCGCACAGGGACGCACCATTAAGTTCCTGTACACGATCCCCAACTTCCACAACCCGGCCGGCGTCACGCTATCTGAAGAGCGTCGCCCGCAGATTGTGGAAATCTGTAAGCGTGAACATGTCCTGATCGTTGAGGACAACCCTTACGGGCTGCTTGGATTCCACTCGGATCCGCTACCCGCGCTGCGTTCTTACAACCCTGAAGGCGTTGTGTACCTGGGGTCATTCTCGAAGATGTTCGCCCCCGGATTCCGCATCGGCTGGGCCCTGGCGCCACACGCGATTCGCGACAAACTGGTCCTAGCATCGGAGTCAGCGATTCTCTCGCCCTCCATGGTCGGTCAAATGGCGATTGAAGGTTACCTGTCGAACTACGACTGGTATTCCCAGGTGAAGACCTACCGCGGCATGTACCGCGAGCGGTCCGAAGCGATGCTGTCCGCCCTCGAAGATAAACTGCCCGGCCTGGAATGGACGAAGCCGGAGGGCGGTTTTTACACGTGGCTGAAACTACCGGAGGGACTAGACGCGAAGGCGATGCTGCCGCGCGCCGTGACCGGTTTGGTCGCATACGTTTCCGGCACCGCGTTTTATGCGGATGGTCGCGGCGGCGATCATATTCGCCTGTCGTTCTGCTACCCGCCCCCGGAAGAAATCAAGGAGGGCGTGCGCAGGCTTGCCCGCGTGATTCACGCTGAGAAGGAACTTGTTGACATGTTCGGCACGAATGTTCGCACGGAGATTCCAGACGACGCAGTCTCGGCTCCTGCCCCGGACCAGGTCTAAGGAGATTGACTACCCATGACTGATTCACTAAAAATCTTGATCGTTGCCGGCGGTTTGACGCACGAGCGTGACGTGTCGCTTCGATCGGGACGCCGCGTTGCAAACCTGATGCCTCAAAACGGACACACCGTTGAGGTCTGCGACCTGAACGCCCAGTTCATGCCAACCGTCGCCGAGTTCGAACCGGACGTGGTGTGGCCGCTGATTCACGGATCAGTTGGCGAAGACGGCTCCGTCCAGGACCTGCTTTCGCTGATTTCGTTCCCATTCGTAGGTTCGAGGGCGTCGTCTTGCGTTCTGGCGTCCAACAAGCCTTCAGCGAAGGCGTTAGCTAGGCTCGCAGGCGTCGCGACGCCCAAGTGGCTGTCACTGCGCCAGGCGCTATTCCGCCAGGTGGGCGCACCCGCAATCATCCAGTCAATCATCGCGAACGACGCGGGCCTCAAATTCCCGCTGATCGTCAAGCCGACAGACGGCGGTTCCGCACTGGGCCTTTCGAAGGTTTCCACCGAGGACGAACTGCGCTCCGCCATGGTTGACGCCTTCGCCTACGGTGACACCGTCATGGTCGAAGAGTTCATCCCCGGCCACGAGATCGCCGTCTCCATTATCGACCTCGAGGATGGCCCGATCGCCCTCCCGCCCGTCGAAATCGTCACTGACGACGGCCGCTACGACTACGACGCTCGCTACAACACGGGCCGCTCGGAGTTCTTCGTGCCCGCGCGCCTATCCGACGAAGCGACCGAAGCCGTCAAGGAAGTCGCCCTGAAGGTGCACGACACGCTCGGAATGCGTCACCTATCGCGCATCGACCTGATCGTCGACGACGAAGGCACCGCCTGGTTCATCGACGCCAACGTCAGCCCCGGCATGACGGACACGTCCCTATTCCCGCTGGCCGCCGACGAATACAGTTCCTTCCAAGATGTCCTCGAGGACGTGGCTCAGTTCGCTGCGACTGGAAAATAGCTGATCGATAACTTCCGGAGCCATCACACGACACGTGTGTATACATCTGTAAGGTAGGTTTCATGACTCCAGACGAAATGTTGGAAGCTGTAAAGAACGACCCGCGCTCCATGAAGGAACGCATGCTGGATGGCGAGCTTTACATCGCTGACGATCCACAGTTGGCTGCTGACCATGAGCGGGCGCGGAAACTGATGTTCCAGATCGTCAACACGTACCCCGAAAGCTTCGAGGGCGCGCAGAACCTGATTGCTGAGCTATTTGGTTCCAAGGGTAAGGATTCTGTTGTACTTCCACCCTTGAGCGTTGACTACGGCTACAACGTCCACATCGGTGACGACACCTTCATCAACACCAACCTGACCGCCCTGGATGTAGGCGAGATCCGCATCGGTAACCACGTTCAGATCGGTCCAAACGTACAGTTGCTTACACCCACTCATCCGGTTGAGCCCGAATTGCGTAAGGCTAAGTGGGAAGCCGCCAGTCCGATCGTTATTGAGGATAACGTCTGGCTGGGTGGCGGAGTCATTGTGCTTCCTGGCGTCACAATCGGCGAAAACTCCGTCATCGGTGCCGGTGCTGTTGTCACCCGATCTATTCCGAGGGATTCGGTTGCTGTAGGAAATCCAGCTCGAGTGATCAAGTCAGTCCACGACTTCTAACTTGGTTTCTCGTGGCTTGGGTTGCTTGGCAGGCGTCTAGTCTAATTTGGTCCTGCCTTTGGGGACCGAATTGTTTCACGTGAAACAATTTGGGCTGGATCGTGTTGCCAGGTTGTTTACCTTCTCCCATTGCGCGGACTTGCACGCCCATCAAGCTTCTTCACCTGATCGTAGGAACGATGTTGGCGTCGTGCGATTGCCTCGGCCGTGCACACCCTTGCCGGAGCAACTAGGATCTTAGTGCTAACAACTCACCTCGAAGAGAATTGTTTCACGTGAAACAATTTCTCTTACTTTTCGACGCAGACTGAGTCAGCACAACATTCGCTTTGCCACATTGTTCAACTGTCTTTGCCAGATGCACCATTACTACTTGGGGCTAGCCATCGATCAAGGCAGTCTCCCTAGCCAAGGACAGGGTATCTATTCAGGATTTCCCTGCTACCTGTTGGCGCTCAGCTTTTCAGAGATCGTGCGTCTCCAACTGCTCCCGAATGCAAATTCCACATGCTGCGTTAAGAAATTACCGCCAAGATGCAGAGCTCATTACTGCAACGGTCAACTGTATAAGTAACGGGATACAGCAAGTTTCTCGAGACATATCCATAACCCATACATCCAACAAACTTGCCTAGCCACGAATCGATTCATCACACCTGTCACATTCAAGGTCAGCGTGCGTATGGGCCGCTCCCAAATTGTTTCACGTGAAACAATTGCTTATCGCCTGACATTGAACAGTTAGACACCCTGCATTCCAAACTTCCAACATTGGCCCGAGAATGAACGCCAGGCTCTTCGAGATAAAATAATTCTTCTAGGCACGATCCGAGGTGCCGGGCAGGAGCCGACCATTAGAGTCCAGTTTCCGTTACGGGCATCGGATGGCAACTGCACTTGCTCTGATTGGGCGCACTTCCATGCAGACCCATAACCGGAGCAACAAATCTTGGATGCTCACAAGTCGACAGTCCAACCGAAGTCAAGGTTATAGCGAGATACTTGAAAAGCTTGCGGAAAATTCTCGAGGGACATGAAACTCAACATAGTTGCACGTGATGACAAGACCGGCATGCGCCGAGCACTCTACTTGACTGAGTCACTGTCAACACAAGGCGATGTCATGTGCCATCATCACGCGGTAGCGGTGGGATTTGAACCCCTTGACCAATCTGACCGAGGAAGAATAGATCACCAGAATGATCCCCACGCCTGTTGGTACCTTCTAAAGGCGGTGAAAGGTCAAGCTCTCTTTAGCCGATATTCTTTGCTGGATTGGTGCCAGAAGCCCTGCCACAGCCAACTGATTGAAAATAGCCAACGGGCCGGAACTGTATCGCAGCAGAATCCCGCTCTAGACACTTCGCCAGGTGCGTAGCACTTTGCCTATCAGGCACCTCGAAACCTACACATCAGGCGTGTAGGACCCTACACATTAGGCGTGTAGGACCCTGCCAATTTGGCGAATAGGACCCTACCGATCTGCCGAGTAGGGAATTCCCTGCCGAAAGCATTCAACATCTTCTACTGCGCGCAAGGTTTTCCCACCTGGCGCTCTAGCTAGATTCCTTACTGGACACCGCAAAACCCCTTGACGATTGGGTCCGAGCCTCATTACCGGACTCCACAAAATTCCTTAACGATTGGATCCAAGCCTCATTACCGAAATCCACGCAATTCCTTAACTAATCGGTCCGAAACTGATGACCGAGCTGGTGAAGTAGTCAATTCGAATTCCAAACCGCCATCATTTCAACAACCGCAAAGATCACAGCCTCTGAATTGTTTCACGTGAAACAATTCAGAGGCTGTGGAGAAAAGCTGGCAGATAGACCAAAGACCTTAGAAAGCAGGACCCTTCAAGGTTGAAATCACCTGTGAGATCCTATCCAGGTCCTCGGCACCCGCATACTCGATCGTAATGCGTCCCTTCTTCTTGCCTTCCTGAACAGTCACTCGGGTATCGAGCAAATCCGTCAATCGATCAATGACAACTGAGGCACGCTCCGAAGGCGGCTGCGGCATCCTCTTAGCAGACTTCTTAGATGCAACCTTTTCAGTGACATCACCCAGTGCAACGATCTCTTCCGTTGTGCGCACAGATAGCCCCTCGGAAATGATGCGCTCAGCCAGAGTCTCCATCTGCATAGCGTTAGGCAAGCCGAGCAGTGCACGCGCGTGACCTGACGAGATAACGCCGGCCGCAAGCTTACGCTGAACCGTAGGAGGAAGCTTCAGCAACCTCAACGAGTTTGCAATCTGTGGACGCGAACGCGCAATCCTGTCAGAAAGTTCCTGCTGTGTATACCCAAAGTCGGACATCAACTGCTGATACGCATTCGCTTCCTCAATCGGATTCAGCTGCGTACGATGCAGGTTCTCCAACAGTGCATCCCGCAGGAGGTTGTCGTCATCTGTATCCCGAACAATCGCGGGAATCACGTCAAACCCAGCTAGCTTTGTTGCCCGCAAACGACGCTCACCCATGATGAGCTCAAACTCCGGCAACTCATTGATGCCTTCAGCCCGGCGCTGTTCAACAATCTCAGAAAACTTATCTTCAGAGCCGTCTACAGGACGAACCACAATAGGCTGCAAAACGCCAATCTCACGAATAGAGGAAGCTAGCTCTTCCAACTCGTACTCATCGAACACTTCGCGCGGCTGCTTCGGGTTCGGAACAACCAGATTTACATCAATCTCAGCAAAAACAGCACCAGGTACAGGAACTAGCTCAACTTCTTCAGTCTCTGGATCTTGCTCATCAATAATGTCAGCAAACAACTCGCGCTTGCTACTTGCCGATTTACCCTTACCTGTTGACTTGCCCGAGCGCGCACCCTTGCGCTCAGCCGGCAAAGCATCCTGCTTCTGCTCAACATCGTGGGAAACTTCGGCGCTCTTAGCACCTGCAGATTTACCGCGAGCCTTTGCAGCTTGCTTCTTCTTGGTTTCCCTGTGCCCACGCGGCATTGGCTTCATTAGATCGGCCGCAATAGAAGAAGACCGTCTCTCCTTACTATCCGCACCGGACGGTCCAGAAAAGAAAATATCTGTAGGGCGCTCAGAACCACCCTCATCAGAAATTGTTTCACGTGAAACATTTTGGTCACGATCGGGGATAAGTGACCCTAGGCCGCGCCCCAGCGCGCGACGCTCATTCCGTGCCATTTGCTTCTCCTACATCCGCCCACCTTTGGGCTAACTCCAAAGCCGCTCCCTTGTAAGCAACCGCAGCCTGACCCCTCGGAT
>DUQT01000262.1 GCA_012837655.1 Actinomyces sp.
GAAGGCGCATCTGAACAGTGCCAGTTCATGCTCGACCACGACAACGTCAAGCAGTTCAACCGCTGGGATGAAAAGGACACTGAAGAGTGGTCAAACAAGGTCCTAGACGGGCTAGTAGAAGCGTGGATCACCGAAGCAGAAGCTAACGGCCTCGCCGATGCCCGTGGCTACTACGAAACCTACAAGGAACTCGTCCAGGATGTCACTCAGGAAGACCTGGACAAGGACCCGGTAATCGCCTGCGTTAACGAGTTTTACGACCAGGGACGAAACGAGCGCTGATAATCAATGGACCGAATAATCCGATCGATCGTATCGGGGCTCGGTATCTTAGCAACTATCGCGACCGTCATCATGATGTTCTCGATATCTGCAGATGTTTTCTATCGAGTGTTCTATAACAAGTCACTGCCAGGACTTCTGGAGATCTCGGAAACCTCGTTGGTCGCGGCAGTATTCCTCGGAATGGGATACACGGCCCTCACTAACTCACACGTTGCGGTTGACCTCTTGGTTAGTCGCATTAACCAAAAAATCGCACACGTACTAATCACGATCGCGTGGGTTCTGACCTCCGGACTGGTTGGTTGGATGTTCTACGCAACCTTGCACCGCGCCATGCAGTCCACTGCTGAGCGCGAAGTTCGAATGGGCCTAATCGCATGGCCGCAATACCCGGCTCGATGGATCATCGTCATCGGATTGGGAGCCATGCTCATCGTCTCCATCTTCAACGTGATCCGCCTACTCAGAGGAAAGAACGTTTACGGAGACAGCGGCCTGTCTGAACAAGAGCGAGTAGTCCAAGAAGCCATTGCGGAAGAGGAAGGAGCAAACGCATGAGCACCGGCGCAATAGTAATATTCGTCCTCATCCTCCTAATCGTCCTCCTTGCAATCCGCATGCCAGTCGCATTCTCACTAGGACTGGCGGGCGCAACCGGACTACTAATTCTCAAGGGAGCTGGACACACAACCAACGTGCTTGGTTCAGTACCATTCACTGAAACCGCGTCCTTCTCACTAACCATCATCCCGATGTTCACCCTGATGGGCATGCTGGCAGTTAAAGCGCGTATCGCTGAGCAAGTGTTCGCCGTGGCTGCCTACCTTTTCAAGAAGATTCCAGGCGGCCTGGGCGTCGCAGCGATTATGGCTTCGGCCGGTTTCGCAGCGGTCTCGGGTTCATCGATTGGAACTGCGGCAACAATGTCGAAGCTTTCAATCGGCCAGATGCGCAAGTACGGATACCCAATCCCACTGGCCTCAGCGGCCGTTGCAGTTGCAGGTACCCTAGGCGCGCTAATCCCGCCCTCGGTCTTCCTGGTTCTATACGCAATCATGGTGGGCGAATCGGTGGCTGAAGTACTTGCGGCCGGTATTGTTCCAGGCATTCTGTCCGCGATCGTATATGCCATCTACATGAGCTACGCGGTCAGGCGCTACAAGTCAAAGAGGCAGGCTATTGCGGATGCTCCTGACCTGGAAACCGCGCTGGCAGTTGCATCCAAGCGCACCACGGAGGAGCAGGTTCTGGCAATCCGCGCAGAGCAGCCTTCCGACGGCTGGTCCTACCAGCAGCGAAACATTTCCTCCGCGCCCGTGCCTGATGCTCCCGTTGAAGGCATTGACATTACCAAGGTCACGAAGGTTCGCGAACTACCGTGGCGCGGTATTGCACGCCTCGTGATCCTGTTCGTGATCGTGCTGGGCGGTATGTACTCCGGCGTATTCACGCCAACCGAGTCAGCCGCAATTGGCGCGCTCGCGGCGGGTGTCATGCTGGCTGTGGAAATGTTCCGCGACGGTCCGCGCTCCATAGTGGGAGCTTTCATCGAAGCGTTCAAAGAAACGGCCTCAACGACCTCGATGGTGTTTTCGATTATTGTCGGATCCGCGATCCTGTCTTCATTCTTCGTAATGGCGAAGGTGCCGCGGATGCTGACAAACGCAGTCCTTGGATGGGGACTGCCCGGACACCTAACGCTTGGAATCATGCTCCTTGCTCTGATCCCACTGGGCATGGCACTGGAGTCGATTTCGATCCTGGTAATCACAGTTCCGCTCATCTACCCAGTTGCAATGGAACTCGGTTTCTCCGGTGTTTGGCTGGCAGTACTCGTTGTCAAGCTCATTGAGATTGGCATGGTCACCCCGCCCGTCGGCATCAACTGTTTCGTTGTAGCCGGTACAGCAAACGTCAAAACAGAGGACGTGTTTAGAGGCGTACTGCCCTTCGTCCTGCTAGACATGGCTCTGCTTGTCGTTCTGTTCTTCATTCCACAAATTTCGCTGTGGCTTCCTTCGCTCGTCCAGGTTTAGAACCGGTGAGCCAAGGTAAATAAACGTCCTGGGCAGAGGACGGCCCCCTCGGGGCATTTGTCCCGAGGGGGTTTCAAATTAATATTTGGAGATGAACTAAATGAAAACTCGTGTAGCCGTTGCGGCTCTAACTGCCGCCGCAACCCTTGCATTGACAGCTTGTAGTGGTGCAACGTCTGGACCCGGAGCTGAAGCAGAACACGACTTAATTCTTGCAACGATCACTGTTGACACGACCCCGCAGGCCGCGGCTATCAAGTGGTTCTTCAACGAGGTCAACGAACGCACCGACGGACGCATCAACATCGACATGACGTCACCGGAGGAAATCTGCAAGGCAACCGAAACTGCAGAATGCGTTCGCGATGGTCGTGCTGACATTGGCGTTGCACTAGCCGACTACACCGCGCAGCTGTTCCCTGCAGAAGTCATCGTTTCAATTCCGTTCCTGTCGAACTCCTCCCAGCAGGCAACCATGAACGCCCTGTGGCAGTCCTACAAAGAACACGAGGGCGCACAGGCCAAATGGGAGCAGATCGGCCTCAAGCCAGTCGCTCACTGGCCCGCCGGTCGCCTGACCATTGGTGCGAACCACAAGATCGAAGGCATTGAGGACATGAAGGGGGACAAGTGGCGCGTACTTGGCCCCTACCTGGTGGAAGCGTTTGAATCCATCAACGGCAACCCCGTGTCCCTGTCCGGCGCGGAAACTTATGAGGGTGTTCAGCGTGGCGTTGCCGACTCGGTCTCTTGGGCTATTGATGGCGCCGTTGACTACAACCTCGCCGAACTCCTTTCCGAATGGGCCGACCCCGGAATCGGGCAGTACAACACGTTCGGAATGTGGCTAAATCCCAACACGTACGAGCATTTCTCTGATGAAGACAAGAAAATTTGGGACGAGGTCGTTGAAGAGTTCAACACCGGAAAAGCTATGGAAGTCTTCGCTGAGGGCGCTGCTCACCAGTGTGACTTCATGCTTGAGCACCCCAATGTGAACTCATTCATCCGCTGGGATGAGGCCGCATCCAAGGAATGGGAAGACCGCATCGGTAATACCCTGGTTGACCACTGGATTTCCGAGGCAACAAAGAATGGCCTGGAAGACCCCGAGGGCTACCTCAAGCTCTACGAGAAGTACGTCAACGATGTGACTCCCGAAGAACTCGAAAAAGACCCTGTCATCGCGTGTGTAAACCGCTTTGAGGAAGAGGGTCGCTAAGCGCACGCAACTCCGCCCTCGAAAATAAGGCCGCCACCCAAACCGGGTGGCGGCCTAATTTTTTTGAATACTGGTTTTTAGTAGCCTGCGCCGCGCTCGAACGTGGCCGGCGTGCCGGTGACCTTGTCGGCCTTGACGGCGGCTTCGAGCTCCTTGTTGCCAGGAATGTCGTCCGCGTCCTTGCCAAGCGACTTACCCGTGCGGTCCTTGATGGTGGAAACCGCGATCAAGCCGATCAGCGTGAAGATAAACAGGTATGCGGAAACAGCGGAGGATGTGCCGAAGTTCTCGTTCAGGAACGTCGCGATCATCGGAGCGAACGCGCCACCCAGAATCGAGCCGATCGCGTATGACAGGCCGGCACCGGAGTAGCGAACGCGAGCGGGGAACATCTCGGCAAACATTGCGGACTGCGGGCCGTAGGTTAGGCCAAGGCCGATGGTTAGCGGCAGAATACCAACGATCACGCCAGCCCACGTTTGCGTGTCAATAAGCATGAACAGCGGGAACACCCAGATGAGCTGCAGGACGAACCCGATCTGGTAGGTGCGAACGCGGCCAATGGAGTCGGACAAACGCGCAGCCACCAGTGTGGTCACAATCCAGGATGCTGAAGCCAGCGTGATGATGTTCAGCATGTGGTTTTCGTCCATGCCCAAACCGTTTGAACCGGATGTGTAGGCAAGGATGTAACCACCGGTGATCATGTATCCCGCAACGCCGTTGCCCATAAAGGTGAGCGCTGCCTTAACGAGTTGGCGGCCGTTGTACTTGAACATCTGAATCAGCGGCAGACGAAGCTGGTCGTCTTCCTTGGCGACCTCTTCGAAGATGGGGGACTCCGCAACACCAAGGCGGATAAACATGCCCACCAGGATCAGGATGATCGAGAATAGGAACGGCACGCGCCAGCCCCACACGGTGAACGCGTCACCGGAGAACCAGTGAACGATTGAGAGAACCGCGGTTGCTGTCAGCATGCCAAGCGGAACACCGACCTGGGGGAAGCCGCCGTACCAGCCGCGCTTGTCAGCGGAAGCGTGCTCAACGGCCATTAGGGCTGCGCCGCCCCATTCGCCGCCTGCAGAGAATCCCTGCAAGACGCGCAAAAGGATCAGCAGGACCGGAGCCAGCATTCCGGCGCTCTGATAGGTCGGCAAGACGCCGATCAGGACGGTTGCCGTGCCCATCAGGATCAAGGTGGCGACCATCATTGCCTTTCGGCCGATCTTATCGCCAAGGTTGCCGGCAACAAGTGCGCCGAGTGGGCGGAAGAAGAAGCTAATGCCAACGGTTGCAAAACCAATGATTTGGCCTAGGAACGCATTGTCATTGCTCAGAGGATCAAAAAATAGTGGGCCGAAAATTAGTGCTACTGCATTTGCGTAGATAAAGAAGTCATACCACTCAACGGTCGTGCCAATCAGTGTTGCAATTGCGACGCGGCGGTCTTCCTTCTTCTTGGTGCTCAATACAAGGCGGTCGTTAGCCACTTTGCGCTCTCCTGTCCTTGGGCAGAGGGACGTACATTTTCATCAGCGGATCTAGATACACCTGTGGATCAGATATGACTCAAACGCTGATTCTGTGCCTTACTTATACGGCGTCGTATAAACGTATCGTTTCGTATATGATATCAAGTTTAACGCGCGAAAAACCGGACAGAAAGGCTTTTCGCGCAAGTGATTTGTTCAATTCAAAGAACGAACGTTCAAAAAAGTGTCGCCGCGCCAGTTTATTAGGC
>DUQT01000263.1 GCA_012837655.1 Actinomyces sp.
CCTCTGTTAGTTCATCCGCGACGTCATTGTCGGCGTTTGGGCCGGCCTCCGGGTCGACTTGTTCCAGATCGTCAATCGACGGAGATTCCTCTACAACTTCAGGAGCATCCGCGGGTAACTGTTCGGACTCATCAGGATCAGCGATCGCCGGCGAAAGTCCAAACAACAGAATCAGACTCGCTACGATCACTGAAATTAGTGCGGAGTACCAGCGCACCTTCGAACCACTGAACCCTGTCACGAGCAACCTTCCTACCCATCGCGGTTCACAAAACGTTCCGCGCACCTATCCGTCAAGATCTACTGTCGTACAGCAGGTCAAATGCGGCCTCGACAATCGGAATATCTGGTTCCAACCAGTCCAAGTCGTGGATTTCGTCGCGAGTGATCCACCGCAGTTCCAAATGATTCTCGGTCGCTTTCGGGACTTCGACAGCTTCCGCAAGCCAGACGTACATTTTGCGGCCACCCAGGATGGGCCAAGCTCCGTCCTCGAAATCGGAAAGAACGGGACGGCCAAGGTTGATGACACACCCGAGTTCCTCCCGGATTTCACGCATGAGGGCGCCCGCTGCCTGCTCGTGCGGTTCGATCTTCCCGCCGGGGAGTTCAAATCGGCCACGCAAATGCTCCGGATACGCGCGCGATGCGGCTAGCAGGCGCGGCTCACCGCCCGAAAAATCAACGATCGCGGCTGCTACAACTGGTTGTTTAGACATCACGGGCAGTCTATCCACTTCACGCGGCGTCTGCACAAAATTCACGAGGGCGAGGCTGGCGCCCTCTACGCCAGGACGTGCAGCAGGACGGCGTAGGTTGCGACCCCGGAAACGATGGACGGCATCGCGTTCTTCCACTTCAGATGCACTAGGAAAGTGACAACCATGCCGGCGAACGCGGGCGCCCAGCCAGCCAGGTCCGCGAACGACACGTCAAGCAGGGTGTACAGCACCAGGATCACCATGACACCGATCGGCATGGAGCGCCCGACCTCGACAACAATCGGATGATCGGCGACCTTCGACAGGGCGACGAACGGCGCGGCACGCAACACGAAGGTTACGACCGCGATGATGGCCAACGCCGTGATTACGTACGGAATGCTCATGGTCCGACATCCATCCTTTCGTCGCGGACGTCCTCACCGGTCGCGGCATCATCCGTCTTAAGTGCGCGCAGCAGCACGATCACGGTGAACAGGATCAGCGACACGATTAGCATCAAATCCTTCCCCGCAAGCATTCCGATTCCACCAGCGATCGCGGCTCCAATGACAATCAGAGGGCGCGGATTCGCGCGGTATGCATCCATCGCGAGGACGATGAACAGCGCGGTAAGTGCGAACGACATGAACGTCGCGTCGAAGTTCGCCCAGTGCACGATCAGCGCGCCGGCAGTTGTGCCCGCGATCCAGTACAGGTGGTCGATGACCTCGGTGTAGAAGATTCGCCGCCCGCTCAGTTTCTGCGGATCACGGGTTGCAAGCAGGGCATACGTTTCATCTGTCAGCGCGTGAATACCGTATAGTCGGGCAAGTCTAGACTTCATGTTCCGCAACGGGAACGAAATACCGTAAAACACGTGCCGGAAGTTAACGAACAGTGTGGTCAGAGCGATTGAGGCGAAACCAGCCCCTCCGACAATGAGTTCTACGGCAACGAACTGCATCGATCCGGCGTACAGGAACACCGAAATTATCGGCACCCACCACCACGGGATGCCCATGGACACAGCGAACATCCCGAAGGCGAGCCCGAGCGGGATATATCCGGCGCCCACAACCCACGTGTCTTTCAACGCATCCTTGAGATCCTTCGAAGCCATACGGTCAACTTATGAGGAAACCAAGCGAGTTGTAGAGGCGTCTCAAAATTTTAGTGACCTACCCTACAGGCCCCCGCCCGCGAGTTTCGAGACAAAATTGCAAAAAGTGTCATAATGATGTCATGCCAAAGATTATCGGCGCCACCATTGGCGAACATCGTGAAATGACCAGACAGGCACTTTTCAGCGCCCTCACTTCCCTATTGAAGGAATACCCGTTCGACCAAATCACGATGTCGCAAATCTCGCGCAGAGCCAACGTCGGCCGCACCGCGATCTACAACCATTTTGACGACAAGGAGTCAATGCTCCTGGAACTCATGAGTTCCGCCACTCAGAACTTCACGCGCGTCCTCCTCGAAGCCCTGCAGGTCACCGACGACCCGCTTCAAAAACTTCGCATTTACATTCGCGCGCAGCTTGAACTCAAGAAACAGTTCCACCTGGCCGTTTCCATGAACATCAAGAGCTTCTCCCAACCTCCCGCGCGCCTGCGAGAACACGCCAAAGTCATTCACCAAACCATGTTCAACCTGATCAACGACGCGCACACCGCCGGCCAGATCAGCCAAGCCCCCACCCGCCAAACGATCAGCCTGGTTCACGGGTGCCTCGCGGGCCAATCCCTCCCCGACTCGGAGGAAGCCCGCGAACAAGTCAAAATCGACACTGAAGCTTTCATCCTCCGCGCGCTCGGCGCCTCCGAAGAAACCATCGCGTGGATCGACCCGGTCGTCTCCGACCTCGAATTCGTTTTCGACGAAACCAGGTCCGATTCCATTTCCGAGGGCGAAGCTAGCTCCGCCCTCGAGAATCAAACAACTGCACCACGATGCCCGGTAACGGCAATTGGGTAACGGTCGCCGGATAACTGGCGACTTTCGGGAGGCGCGGCGGTTTGCGACTGAAACGTTAAGCCGACGGAATGGCACCCTTCTGTGCGCGCGGCGGCTTGCGACGGAAACGTTAAACTGGCGGAATGACACTATTCTGTGCGCGCGGCAGGTCTCGTCGCAATGGTTCGAGGTATGAATAACTCCCTTCGGCGGGAATAGTCTTTTGGCACGAAAAAGTGGGATCCACAACCGGATCCCACTTCTTCATTTGGTGCTACAAGGTTTACCTCGCGTGCTTGCCCTTCTTACGAGAGAACGTCAGCAGACCTGCACCTGCTGCGAGCAGTGCCAGCGGACCTGCAACGTTCACGTTCGCGCCCGTCTTGACCAGGTGCTTAGGCCCCTGGTTATCCTTGGCGATCGGTTTCGCAGGGTCGTCCTTGGATTGGGCGTCGCCACCTTCGGATGGCGTCTTGCACTCATCCGCGAGCGCCGAAGTCCAGCTCCAGTTGGTGATCGCATCTTCGGCGAAGCGTTTGCCGTCTTCAGGCGTTGCGGTGACCTTCACGGTCTTGCCGTAAGGGTAGGAATAGGTGCCATCCGCGTTCGCCTTGATGAGCTTGCCGTCAACCGTAACGCGGTAGATCACGCCATCCATGGGTGTGATTGTCACATAGGGGTTGACTGTACAGCTGGCCGGATCGGAAGCCGACGGGTTGATATAACCGGGTGCCCCTGGCGTGAGCGGCGGATTTACCATGTCCTCATATACCTTCAGCGCCAGCGCAAGGTTTCGCTTAGCGATCGATAGCGCGTTGGCAGCATCGTCGCGATTCTTGATTGCTTCAGCAAGTTGCGCGGCGATGTCATCGTAATTGCTCTGCGCTTCAGCCGCGGCATTGGCGGCTTCGTTCGCGGTTTCGAACAGACTGGCAATCGGCCCAAGCTCTGGATAGGTGTTGATCAGATCCTGACTAATGCCATTTTCTGCAACCCCTTCCGGGGTTAGACCAGCGAACGCTTGCGCCTTTGCTTGAGCGGCTTCAGCGGTTGCCGTCGCGACGTCACTTTCGGCCTGTGCTTCATCAGCGGCCTCTTGAGCTTCGGTCGCTGCCTTGTCTGCAGCTTGCTTCCTTGAAAGGGCGGATCGTAGCGTTGCTTGTGCACTCACCAGTTCCTGGTTGGCTTCTTCGAGTGGAGCCAGTTCTTCCTCAGCTTGCACGACACTATTTGAGGCATTGGTGAGGTCATTTTGTGCCTGCGCAAGCGCACTCTGCGCAGTATTCAAAGCGTTGAGTCGCGCCTGAGCATCAGTCTTCGCGCCAGCTAGCGCCTGCTCCGCCGCATTCAGATCAGCAGTAGCGCTGGCAGCCGCTTCATTGGCCGCGTCCAGAGCTTCCCTAGCAACCTGAACTCTTCTGGTGGCCGCCTCCAACGCTTCAGCGTTATCGAGTGAGTCCAAAACTTCTTGTGCTTGCTCGAGTTCTTGCTCAGCAGTCGCCACGTCTTCGTCAGCTGAAGTCTTCGCTGCCTGCGCTACTTCAACAGCCTGTTCAGCTTCACCTACAGCGTTATTCGCAGCGTTTGCGGCCGCTTCAGCATCATCTACCGCCGCCTGACAATCTGCACACTTCTGGTTAGCTTGCTCCAAAGCTTCCTGCGCTTGCGCAACTTGTTCAGCCAAGCCGTCAGCCTTGGTCTCAGCATCACGAACGGCCTCTTGTGCGTCTGCAACTGTGGCTACACGCTGGTCCACAACCTTTTCGGCTGCAGTTACGTTGCTCTCAGCTTCTTCATACGCCTGTTGTTCGGCATCTGCGCTGTCCAGAAATTCTTCGTACCTGGTAATGAACGCTCGCATTTCGTCGAAGGTCATGCGGTTACCGGTCGGGATGATCGTAGCCTGCGCAGTACCATTTGTTCCATAGAACCCCGTTTGCCCAGGGAATGCCTGCGTGGCCCCATACCCCATAACGCGGTTTGCATGCGAGTACAAGAAGAACTCGTAGTGGCCGGTAGCCCAGTTGGCTTCTTCGGCCTTTTTGAGGGCCAGACGCTGCATTTTTTGCCAATCCGATTCTGGATCGGTCGAATATTCAAGAGTGTCAAGTGACAAGCCAAGTTCTTTTAGGGCCTGATCGTAAAACTGTTTCTCACTGTTCCAAAGCTCGATGTCCCGACCCGGTATGCCAGCGCTTGAAAGCACCTCTTGGTTGGCGCCAAACTCGTGCCACTTGGGATTGTGCATGCGATAAAACGAGTCTCGGTTGGCGTTAATCTGAGCGCTCGCAATGATCGAAAACGAGGTCATCGGCACGCCTCCATTCTCGAGTTCATTACCGCCTTGTTCAGCCTTCTTGAAGTCCACAAACTTCTTCCGGTACGGGTCGTCAGAGGCGATATAGTTCTCAACGGCTGTAAAGAAGTCCTTGATGACAAGCGTGTTCTTCAAAGAAATCGCATCTAAGTCACTGTCGAGAGTGGCAGTTTTGCCGCCAGTGGTTTCGAGGCCCTGCATTGGATTTCCGTTGAAATCTGTTAGGTCGGGACTCCAACTGCTGACGTCCTCGGCTAATGCTTGTTCAATGATCGATTTAGCGTTATTGAGGTCCGCGATCTGGGCTTCAGTTAGCCCGTCTTGCGTAAGTAGCCATTCGAACATTCCCAAAGAGCCACGCTTTGAATACCGCTCAATGTCTGCAGTAGTCTGCTCCAATTTGGTTTTCGCCGCATCGCGAGCCTGCTTGGCAAGGCGTAGCGCCTCATCTGCAGCTTCCTTTTCAACTAGGGCCTGGGCAAGCGTCGTCTCCGCTTCAGCTACGGCACTATCTGCGGAATCCTTTGCGTACTGAAGATCAGCCAGTTTGGCCGCGGCCTGTTCAGCCTCATCGCAGGCTGTCTGACGTTGCACTTCCGCGGCCTCGAGTGCCGCCTGCTTTTCTGTCGCAACCTGTTGCCTTTGCGTCAAGGTTGTTTGCGCATCCGCCAGTTCTGCGGCCTTTACTTCCGCATTTTGATTGGCATTTTCGAGGGCGGCCTGAGCTTGCTCAACCCGCTCTTGTGCTGCGGCAACATCGCCCATTGCTTCTTCGAGGGCTTCCTTTGCAGCGACAGCTTCGTCATACTCTGCTTGCGCACTTTCTTGTGCGGCGTCAGCTTCCTGTTTTGCAAGACTCTTAGCATCAAAGTTTTCTTGCGCTTGCTCAACCGCCTGATCAGCGGCTTGCTTCGCTGTTTGCGCCTGGGTTACCTCTGTTTGTGCCTGCTCTACAGCAACACGTGCGGCTTCTTCAGCGGCCTGAGCCTGTTCCAGTTTTTCCTGGGCAGCTGCAAGTTCCTCCGGGCTGGCCGCATTTGCTTGAGCTTCAGCTAGTGCCACTTCAGCTTCCAAGACTGCTTGTGCAGCGCTCTCCTGGTCAGCTGCTGCTTAATTTGCTTTCTGCTCTGCATCAGCCAAAGCCTGGTTGGCCTCTACACGGCGTGCTTCCGCCTGCTCTGCAGCTTGGTTGGCGGCTTGCTGAGCTTCAGCCAGAGCTTTTTCAGCTTCAGCCTGAGTCTGGTCAGCGCGCGCGTTAGCTTCTTCTAGTTCTGCTGCAGCGGCTTCTTCATCCGCGATTGCTTCGTCGGCTACCTGATCCGCGGCGTCAAAGTTCGCCTGTGCTTCGTCTACTTCAGCCTCTGCGTTTTCAACTGCG
The DNA here is from genome assembly GCA_012837655.1 of Actinomyces sp. Classification (GTDB taxonomy): domain Bacteria; phylum Actinomycetota; class Actinomycetes; order Actinomycetales; family Actinomycetaceae; genus Gleimia. The sequence goes on from DUQT01000263.1 coordinate 6,356, forward strand.
GCGGCGGCTTCCTCCTCGGTAATCCCCTTATCCGCATCCTGCTGTTCAGAGTCATTCAATACAGCTGGAGAACCTTCCAAATCTTCAACGATCGGTTCCGCCTGGGCCAGCAGCGGTGCTGACACCAATATTCCTGCCGTCAAGAATGCTGTCGTAGTGGCAATGTTTCTATTTTTCATTATTCAGATAGCTCTCAGACCTTGGGAAAACGGGCATTCCTCAAAACACCGCTATGTGAGGTGAGGAACATAACACGTTGCTGGGTACCTCCATAGTAGGCAGACAGGATCGCTCTCGCCTCGACTTCAAAATGATTGTGCGGGACCGCATCCCAGTTATTGATTCCAACGCACGAAAAAGCGGGACC
>DUQT01000264.1 GCA_012837655.1 Actinomyces sp.
ACTACGGAATCAAGCCCTCGACCGGCAGCGTTGGCGATTCCTACGACAATGCCCTAACCGAGACCGTCAACGGGCTTTACAAAGCCGAGCTGATCTACTCCCAAACCTGGCGGTCATGTACCAAAGTAGAATGGGCAACCCTGAACTGGGTCCACTGGTGGAACAACGAGCGCCTACACCAGGCCCTGGACTACACCACCCCTGAGGAGGCCATCACCAGCTACAATCAACACCGGACAGCCGAGCTGACCCCCATATAAGAAGCGGAACAAAACCCAGGACGCTTCACTGCCGGATCAACACGAACAGCACCCTCGCTATCCGCCTTCCACGCCAAACAAAGCAAAACCAACTTGTCACTCAACCGGCGACACTCAACCCGCCAAGCCCACTGAACAGCCTCAGCACTCACCAGACTCACCACCAGACAGACCGATCTCAATGCGGGCGGGAACGCGCGTCATTAGCTTCTCAATGTCTGCCTGCTCGAAAAAGCGTCGCCCACCTGGATCTTCGACATAGGGCACTTTGCGTTCGCGCGCCCAGCGCATTAGGCGCGAATAACTCGTATGAGGCAAAAGTGCAGCGGCTTCATGGCCGGTAAGCAAATCTTTCGACCTGCCATGTTCATATTGTTTAGATACGTTCATAACAACAGTGTGCATCAATACGTTCGTATCCACAAGACACACTTGCTACTGTTCGCTACATTTGTTACGCTAGGATCATGACGATGAACGGTAAAGATTTCGACGAGGCACTCGGCTTCACAATCCAGCAACACCTGTTTGCAACATCCATGACGCGGGTTGAATTTGGCGAGCACCTCGGCGTGCCCGGACCAAGCGTCTCTAATCGACTTCGCGGGAAGACTAAGTGGACTGCATCCGACGTAGCCATAGCTGCGAGCATCTTTAACCGTCCAGCAAACGAGTTGCTACCCACGCCCGATGGCGAGGGCGGCTGGATACCAGCCCCGTTTGTCCCTGGATACGCGAAAGCCCCCGCTTCCGCGGGGGCCAGCTCAGAGCCACCTGTGGGAATCGAACCCACGACCTATTCATTACGAGTGAATCGCTCTGCCGACTGAGCTAAGGTGGCGCGGCCAATAGGCACGAGGTTAACTCTAGCGAATTCGGCCCAGCAGTATCAAACGCGTTGCGTGTGATGTGCACCGGTACCGGTCAGAACTACTCCAGAAGAGTTGTTCTAGTCCAATTGGCACGTAAGACCGCCCTCGGGCAATTCGCCGTCAATCAAGAAATTATCCACTGCCTGCACGACACAATCGCCAGCGGAGCGCGAGTATCCGCAGTGCTCCCAGCCGTCCACGGTCAGAAGGTGGCCAGATTCAAGCTGGTCGGCCAACGCTTCCGCCCACACGTATGGGGTCGCCGGATCGTGCGTCACACCAACAACCAAGATCGGGGGCGCGCCCTCGGCCTTAACGGGTTTGCGGTTGTCGCGAGATTCAACGGGCCAGGCCTCAATCATCGCGGATGCAAACCCGAAATCCGAGCCCATCAGCGGCAAATCAGCCTTCAGCGTGTCAGACCTCTTGATCCAGTCCTGCTCCACGCCATCCGCCTTGTAATCCAACGAGTTAACCGCGTTGAACGCATCAAACGTGTTCGTCAGATAGGTTCCATCCGCTTGCCTATCCGCATACAAATCCGCAATCTGCAAGAGCATCGACCCGTCCTGCTGCTGCATCGCCTGCGTCAACGCCGCCGACGCCAACCCGTACGATTCCGTGTCATACAGCAGGGAAACAATTGAGGACGTTGCTAGCGCGCGCGTCAGTGGGCGGTTCGGGTCCGCAGTTGGCAGCGGCCTGTCCTCCAACGACTCCAACCAATCGCGCAACTGGAGCTTCGCCTCCGCCCCACTACCCGTTAGCGGAACCGAACCGCTTGCGACAGCTTGATCAAGCCAGTGCTCAGCCGCGTCCTCGAACCCCTTTGCCTGCAGTTCGGAAACTTCATCAACAGTCGCAGCCGGATCCATTGCACCGTCCAACACGAAACGGCCCACATTTCCCGGGAAAGTATCGGCATACAGGGCACCGAGGAATGTTCCGTACGAAAATCCGAGGTAATCCAGGCTTTCCTGACCCATCGCTGCGCGGACGATGTCAAGGTCGCGCGCGGCTGACATAGAGTCCGAATGCTTCGTCATATCAGGCGACTTCTGCAGGCACTTTTCGCCCAGTTCCTTCGATTCCTTACGAACGGTTTCAATGGTGACTTCGGAGGTCAACGCCCGCGCTTCATCGATTTCCTCTGGCGTCAAGCATTCAACCGGAGCGGACAGCCCCACGCCGCGTGGGTCAACGGCAACGATGCTGTATTCGCCGAGCAGATCTTCAGAAAAAATCCAATCAACCATCGAAGGTAGCGAAGAGATCGCCGAACCGCCCGGGCCTCCCGGGTTGTACACAAGCGGCTTGTTGTTGCGCGAAGTGCTGTACTGGACCATCTCCAAATCAATGGTCGGGCCCGCCGGGTCAGCGTAATCCAACGGCACGCGAACCGTCGCGCACTTGAATCTGCGCTCCTTCGCGCGTTCCTCTGTTACACGCAAGACATCCTGATTACTTGCGCATGATCGCCACTCAACCCGCTGATCGTAAAAGGTTTGTAACTGCGGTTCAGGCGCTTCGAACGTTTCCTCCGCTTCAGGCGTTTGCGCGTTCCCGCACGCGGTTAGCAACAGCGCGGATACTGACCCGAGTGCAAGCACTTTTAAGCTTCGCATTAGTCGAACGTGTCCCTTTCTACAATCAGCCCAAACGTCGAGGCACCAAAGCTGTGAGCATCGCTTCCACAATCAGAAGCGGGTTCGTGTTCGTCTGCAGACGTTCACGGCCAAGCTCGATCTGTTTCATCGATTCCAAAGTTTGCTGCGTTGAGGTGGACGTAGCGTAAGTTTGCACTGCGTTATCTAGTCCAACACTAATTTGCCCAACTTGCGCGTCAAGTTGACGCACCAAGACATCGCGATAAAACGCCAGCAAATCCAGCATCACCCGATCCAACGCGTCGCGTTGCATACGGGTCGACTGTCGTTTTTGTTCTTCCTTCAATCGTGTGAAGTGATGCCTCATATGCGAGGGCGGAGTTTCACCCTCTTCAATCCCAAGAGTGCGCCGCAGGGATGCTTCTGCCTTTTCGAAATCTTTTTCCTGCTGGGCGGATTCGATCTCGGTTGCGCGAGAAATCAGCTTATCTGCGTTCAGCACGGCCTCGCCGGTTGAACGCGCGGACAAGGCAAGCGTCATGAGCTCCTGATACTCACGGATCTTGTTGTCATCCGAAAGTAGGCCCTTTGCCCGCCCGATGTGGGACTGGGCCAACTGTGCGGCCGCGGCCGCCTTTTCAGGAGAGACGTCAAACTGGCGTTGCAGAAGCTCCGCCACCTCACCCGCGGGAGGGATACGAAGCGAAACGTGCCTACACCGCGAGCGAATCGTCGTAATCATGTCATCCGGACTGGGCGCACAAAGTAGCCAAACGGTTCGTTCGGGCGGTTCCTCAATCGCCTTCAGCAAAACGTTTGAAGCGCGTTCCATCATGCGGTCGGCGTCTTCTATTAGGATTACCCGCCAGCGTCCTCGCGAGGGCGCTGATTGGGATTGGTAAACCAGGTCGCGCACCTCTTCGATTGAGATGATGACCTTGGTCGTCACCACATCAGCAACGTCGCCGTTACTGCGGGCCAGGGTTGATTTGCATCCGGGGCATTCTCCGCAGCCGACTGGATCACCCGTGCACTGCAGGGCCGCTGCGAACGCGCGTGCCACGGTAGACCGGCCAGACCCGGGAGGGCCCGTTATCAGCCACGAGTGCGTCATCGCACGTGAAGCCTCTGTGCTTTCAGGGTCCTCAACAATCGCGCGCGCATGCTGCGCTGCAGCCTGCAGCGTCTCTACAGCGCGCGACTGTCCGACCAGCTCGTCCCAAACCGTCACTTGGATCCGCCCTCAAAAATCGACGGTGTGGGAGACATGATTCGACCGCTGGTTTGATGCGTGGTCGAAACAGATGCGGCAGACGACGCGGCGGCGGACGAAATGCCCGTAGCAGTGGCGCGAAGCTTTTCGACGAAGGGGGCCAGCGCTGATCGGATGTCGGCCTGCACGGTTTCGATGTCAGCGGAGGCGTCGATGATGCGGTAGCGGTCGGGGAACTGCTCCGCGAGCGCGTGGTACTGTTCGCGCACGCGATGCTGAAACTCGGTGGGTTCGCGTTCAAGACGGTCGGGTTCGCCGGTGCGACGACTGTGCGCAACCTCGGGGTCGAGGTCCAGCAGGATCGTCACGTTAGGCATCAGGCCTTCCGTTGCCCAAATGTTCAGGTCGCGGATCTCTTCCACGCCCAGTTCGCGCGCAGCGCCCTGGTAGGCAACCGAAGAATCCAGGTAGCGGTCCTGCAAAACCACGCGTCCACTTTGAAGCGCGGGACGAATCTTCGTCGCCACGTGATACGCGCGTTGCGCCGAGTACAAAAGCGCCTCCGTGCGCGGGTCAACATCGTCAGGGCCGTGAATGATCAGCGTGCGCAACTGCTCCCCCAGCGGAGTTCCACCCGGCTCGCGCGTAAAAACAGGGTCAATGCCCTGCTCAAGCAGCCACCTGTGGGTGAGCCGAATCTGCGTGCTCTTACCGCACGAATCTCCGCCCTCAAAAGTTATAAACAGGCCGGGGTAGTTGGTGTCAGACGCTGATTTCATACGTCCATCTTTGCACACCGGTAGGACACTATCTTCCTGGTTTGTGCGCCTACTCGGTGGGGTAGCGCACTCCCAGCTGAGCGCGCGCCTTATCCATGATCTCCATAACCGCGATCGTGTCGTCCCACGGCATCGTTTCCGACTGCGTCAACCCCGCGTTCACGCAACGCGCGACCTCCGCCGCCTGGTACTGGAAACCACCCTGGATGTGGCCATCCCACGTCCACGAAAACGCTTCGGCGGGCATTAGGTCGTCCAACGGCTCCTGGAAAACCGTGATCCGGCCCGGCTGGTAGAACGCGTCGCGAAATTCAATCCGCCCGTTTCTACAGGACACGTGCGCAGTTGTCGGCGTTTTCGCCCTCATTGTCGAGGTCGCCGTTGCGATCGCACCAACGTAGGTCATCGCGATTGTTTCGTGCTCATCGATGCCCTCGGGGTTAACCAGGCCGACGGTGTCAACCATCTCCGGGTTACCAAGGATCGACTGGATGAAGCTGACCGGATAGACGCCCAGGTCCAGTAGCGCTCCCCCACCCAGCTCGAGTTTTTCCAATCGCTCCACGCCATCCAGCTTTTGGCCGTGCTCCGCGGAAATCGAAACGATGTCGCCAAGCGCCCCCGAACTGAGCAACTCTCGCGCCATCAACTGGTGTGGCAAGAACCGCGACCACATCGCTTCCATTGCGAACAGCCCGGAAACGCGTGCCTCCATGAAAACGTCCTCAGCTTCAGCCGCGTTCAACGTGAAAGATTTTTCGACGAGGACGGGCTTGCCGGCCCTCAACGCTAGGAGCGCCAGGTCATGGTGCGCCGGATGCGGAGTGGCGATGTAGACCGCTTCCACGTCCGGGTCGGCGGCAAGTTCGGCGTAAGATCCGTAGGCTTGCGGAACCGAGTTTCGCTTCGCGAATCGCTGCGCGCGGTCCAGGCTGCGCGACCCTACGGCCACAATATTTCCAGTGGAAAACTTGGGGACCTGATCTGCAAAAGCAGACGCTGCCCAACCGGTTCCCATGATGCCCCACTTCAAAGCGGGCGCACTCATCGGGTCCGGAATGGTGAAGTTAGGCGAGATTTCCAGAATCGCCTCCGGAATCTCAATCGTGGGTGGCTCCATTACGTCCACACCATTCGCCGCGACGTCTGTGTCCACAGACTCAACCGACGAGTTATCCAAGTTCGAAGACGAGTTCATCGCGGCCTCCTGTGCCTACTTCTTTGTAGTCGTCTTAGTGGTCTTCCTAGTCGTTTTCTTTGCTGTCTTTGTGGTCCGCTTCTTAGCGGGTCCCTTTGCGCGCTTTTCAGCCAGTAGCTCGAAAGCGCGTTCTTGAGTTAAGCCTTCAACAGTTTCGGTCTTCGGTACCGAAATGTTCGTGGTTCCATCCGTAATGTATGGACCCCAGCGACCGTCCTTAACGACGACCTTCTTGTTTGAAACCGGGTCAGCGTCAAACTCGCGTAGCGGAGGCTTTGCGGTCCTTCGACCACGCCCCTTCGGCTGCGCCAGCAACTTCAGCGCTTCCTCAGTCGTCAACGTGAAGATCTGCTCCTCCGACTCCAGCGACCTGGAATCCTTACCACGCTTGATGTAGGGCCCGTACCGGCCATTTTGCGCGGTGATAACAACGCCCTCTTCGTCCTTTCCAACTTCGCGCGGAAGGGACAGAAGCTTCAATGCGTCTTCCAAAGTGACCGTCGCCAAATCCATTGATTTGAACAACGAGGCCGTGGCTGGCTTTATTTTCTTCTTGGAACCAGCTTGCTCTTCGTCAGAGATGACCTCCGAAACGTAGGGGCCAAATCGACCGTTCAGAGCGGTGATCTCGCGGCCGTTTTCCGGGTTTACGCCCAGGATCCGACCGTCGTTTTCGGCCTGCTTGAACAGTTCAGCAACCTTTTCAGGAGTCAGCTCATCCGGAGCCACGTCCTCGGGAATATTCGCACGAGTTTCGTCATCGCGTTCCAGGTACGGGCCGTAGCGACCCACGCGCACGGTCACGCCGTTGCCCAAATCTAGGGAGTTCACCGCGCGAGCGTCAATGTCGCCCAGCGATTCGACCTGGTGGCGCAGGCCCTGACCGTCCTCCGACACCTTCGGAGCGTCGTCGCCTTCGCCAAGGTAGAACGACTTCAGCCACGCAACCGAGTCCTGATCGCCCGCAGCGATATGGTCCAGGCCCTGCTCCATCGTTGCCGTGAAGTCGTAGTCCACCAGGTTGCCCAGGTGCTGTTCAAGCAAACGAGTCACAGAAAACGCCAGCCAGGACGGCACCAGCGCCTGCCCGCGCTTTGTCACGTATCCGCGGTCAGTGATCACAGAAATCGTTGCGGCATACGTGGACGGGCGTCCGATTCCGCGATCTTCCAGCGCTTTAACTAGCGAAGCTTCGGTGTAACGCGGCGGCGGAGTCGTGTCGTGCCCCTCGGGCGTCGCATCCAAAACGTTTACCTTGGAGCCTTCCTCCAACTTCGGCAAACGCTGATCCCCGCGCGACTTCTGATCCGCGTAGCGATCATCGTCGCGACTTTCCTCATACGCTGCAAGGAACCCGCGGTGCGTGATGACCGTGCCCGAAACTGAAGCAACGACCTTGTGCTCACCGGATGCGAGCGGACCGACCTCTTCCATTTCGGCCGTTTCCATTCCAATGCGCAACGTGTCCGTCGTTCCCGTGGCGTCAGTCATCTGGGACGCCAGCGTGCGCTTCCAAATCAGATCGTAGAGGGCGAGCTGGGCCGAACTCAGCTGGGTAGCCAGCTGATCTGGTGTGCGGAAGTTATTGCCCGCTGGGCGAATAGCTTCGTGAGCTTCCTGCGCGCCCTTCGCTTTCTTCGCGTAGAAGCGGGGCTTGTCTGGAACTGCGTCTGCACCAAAGAGTTCCCTGGCCTGCTTGCGCGATGCGTTAATGGCCTCGTTTGATAGCGCAGTTGAGTCAGTACGCATGTAGGTGATGTAACCGTTTTCGTACAGGGACTGGGCTGTGCGCATGGTGTCGCGCGCATTCCAACGCAGCTTGCGTCCGGCTTCCTGCTGCAGGGTTGATGTTGTGAACGGGGCTGCCGGGCGACGCTTGTACGGCTTGTGCTCAACCGCTTCAACGTAGGCGCCACCGTCCCCGAGCTTTGCGATTTGCTCAGACAGTTTGCGAGCCGCGTCCTCGTTCAAATGAAGAACTTCGGTTGGCTTCTTTAGGTTTCCGTCATCCTTGAAATCGCGGCCCTGCGCGACGCGCAGACCGTCAACGTGGCTTACGTTCGCGACGAAGGATTCACCGGATTCCAGCTGAACTTCGATGTCCCAGTAGTTCGCGGAAACGTGCGCCATGCGTTCGCGTTCGCGGTCAACGACCAGGCGGGTTGCGACCGACTGCACGCGGCCGGCGGACAGTCCGCGGTTAACTTTGCGCCACAGGACCGGCGAAACTTCGTAGCCGACCAGGCGGTCCAGGATGCGACGGGTTTCTTGGGCGTCAACCAGGCGGTCGTCAATCTCGCGGGTATTTTCCAGCGCTGCGGTTACGGCTTCCTTGGTGATTTCGTTGAAGACCATGCGCTTGACGGGAACCTTAGGCTTCAGGACTTCCAGAAGATGCCAGGCGATGGCCTCACCTTCGCGGTCCTCATCTGTTGCCAGGTAGAGTTCGTCAGCTTCCTTCAGCGCGCGACGCAGCTCGGTGACAGTTTTTTTCTTGTCGGTATTAACGATGTAGTAGGGCTTGAAGTCATTTTCGATGTCGACCGCGAATCGGCCGAGCGGCCCCTTTTTCTTGTCGGCAGGCAGTTCTGAGGGTTGCGGCAGGTCACGAATATGCCCTATCGACGCCTTGACTGTGAAGTCGGGCCCGAGGTAGTTGGCGATAGTTTTCGCCTTAGCCGGAGACTCCACAATAACGAGTTTCTTACCCGCCACTTTTCCCTCTTCCTTCCGCGGCTTCACACGCGGATTGCGGTTCTTGGTTGGTTAACGAAAGGTTAAATTGTCCGCTTTTCCTACACTTTCGCACACGAGTACGCCTAAAGGCTACTCCCCTAGACACAAATCTCAGATCTACGGGTCGAGTCTTCGCCTTAGCATACCTGCACGAACTAGATGCGCGATCTGATCATACACGCGCGCACTAATCACTGGTCTGTCCTCATCAGTCAGGACGTGCAGAGCCGAAATGATCTGCCCCACTGTTAGTTCCCCGTCGCTGGCTCCCAGGACCGCGGACATGGATGTATTCAATTGTATGCGTCTGCCAAATCCGTCCCCCTGCGTAGCGATTATTACCTGTGGATCGACCTGTCCGGGTTCAAAGTGGCGCTCCTCGCGAACGTCTTCGGCGCGTTCGAAAACGGCTTCGTCGGTGATGGTTGGGTTGGATATTTCGGGGTTGTTGAATAGTTCCGTCATCGTGCGCCCCACGTAATCGCCCGGAGCGGTCGTAGTTGTCACCACTTCTTCAAACACCCTAACAGGGTCCCCGGACATTGATTTGCGAGGGCGTTGCAGGGCGATCACTCCCAGGCCAATGCCGGACACATTTCGTTGCTGGAAGTCGTCGAGCCACAGAGAATAGGCACGCTCGTACTCCTGCGGTGTCATCATCAGGCGCGCCCCGTTGTCACGCATCCACATCTCAATGTACTGAGCCGGATCAAGCTCCTCGCGCTGCACAACCCATGCGTGCAGGCCCGACTCCTCCGCCCACGCCCGCGGATGACCAGCCCAGTCACGATCCTGCCCGATCTCCCAGTTCCCCAACATGAGCGCACGCCCGCCCTCATTCAGATGCACCCCCGCGCCCGTCACGACCTCGCGCACAAGTTCATCACCAGTCCGCCCCGCATCGCGGTATTCCACAACACCACCATCGCGCAGCGAGTTCGGCGTAATCACAAACGGCGGGTTCGAGACAATCAGGTCAAAACGCTCCGAATCCGAATCTCCGGCCGCACGGGCAGTCGCCCCCGCAAGCGGCTCAAACAGCGACCCCAATCGCAAGTCAATGTCGAGTTCGTTCAGCGCGAAATTAAATCTCGCAAACGCGTACGCGCGCTCTGAAAGGTCCGTCGCCACGACCCGATCCGCGTGCGTCGCCGCATACATTGCAAGGATTCCGCACCCCGTTCCCAGATCGAGGGCGGAGCCGACATGATCGCGAGGAGTCATCTCCAGCAACGTCCGAGTCGCTCCCCCAATACCCAGCACGTGATCGCGCGCAGGTGCCTGCCCGGTGAGCCCCTCGCCCAAATCCGACGCGATCCACCACTGGTGCCGAACCCCATTAATTTCAGCCTCATGCGGTTGCAGTTGAACCAGTGCTCGAACAGTTCCGTCGTCGCGAACCTCCCCCAGTCCGAGCAGCTGCAAACCGTCCAACCCGAACTGCGGCAGCGCGCGAGCCACGTCCTCGGAATCAACAACATCCCACAGCACGAAGAGCCGGGTTAACACGGAAAGTATCGACTTATTTTCACGCGCGACC
>DUQT01000265.1 GCA_012837655.1 Actinomyces sp.
GCCGACCGGCCCCGCTGGTGAAGAGCCAACCTACGAGTCGCGCGAGGTTATCAAGGAAAAGCAGGGGGAGCAGGCTCACCTCATTATTGGCGGACGCGGTATTAGCGCGAACGATGATCGCCGTCCCGCAATGTCGGTATTGCTTGGGATCCTGGGCGGATCAATGTCCAGCCGCCTGTTCCAAGAGATCCGCGAACGCCGCGGCCTCGCATATACAACTTACGCTTTCGACACCGCTTACACGGACACTGGATATTTTGGAATGTACGCAGGTTGCGCACCGTCAAACTTGGGTACGGTCGAAAACCTGATGCGCGAACAGCTCGCAGACCTTGCAAACGGGGGAGCGACCGACCAAGAGATCCAGCGCGTACAGGGCCAACTACGCGGAGGGCTAGCACTCGGTTTGGAAGATTCCAGCGCCCGCATGGTTCGGCTTGGTCGCGCGGAAGTTATCCATTCGCGCTTCACGCCGCTGGAGTTCACGCTGCGCAAGATCAACGCCATCACACGCGACGATGTTGCAAACCTTGCTCAATACCTGCTGGATCAGCCGCAAAGCAAGTCTGTGGTCGTGCCGAGCGAATAGTCCCACCTGCGCGCTATGGTGTAACCATGACGAAAGTAGCAGTAATTGGTGCTAAAGGCCGCATGGGCAGCACCGTATCGCAAACCGTAAAAGATGCATCCGACCTCGAACTTGTCGCCGAACTTGACCAGGGCGATGACGTCACCGTTGAAACGTTAAACGGCGCCGAGGTCGCAGTTGTGTTCACCGTTCCTTCGGTGAAGCTCGACAATGTTTTGGACCTCCTTAAGGCGAACGTCCACGCCGTGGTCGGAACATCTGGTTGGACAGATGAAGAACTGGACAGGGTGCGCGAGGCCCAGAAGGACTCGCAGGCGAATGTCTTTATTGCGCCTAACTTCGCCCTCTCCGCAGTACTCGCGATGGAGTTCGCTGCAATGGCAGCCCCCATGTTCGAATCCGTTGAGGTCATCGAGATGCACCACCCGAACAAGGTGGACGCGCCTTCTGGAACTGCCGCTGCAACCGCCGCGAAGATCGCCGATGCACGCAAGCAGGCCGGTGTTGCACCAGCACCCGACGCAACTGAAACTGACCCGGAGGGCACCCGCGGTGGCCGCTACTCCGACGTTCCAGTCCACGCGGTCCGACTTCGCGGCATCACCGCAACGGAAGAAATTCTGCTTGGCAACCCCGGCGAGGTCCTCACTATCCGCACGGATTCCTTCGACCGCGCATCGTTCATGCCCGGCGTCCTACTGGCCGTTCGTAAGGTCGCTGGCCTCGTCGGCCTGACCGTCGGCTTGGAAAACCTGCTCGACCTAAAGTAAGGAAAACATGTCAATCTTTGACCGTTTCCAACACAAGAGCGCACTAAACGCCGATCGTTCAGTGCGCCCCGCCCTCGTAAATGATTCGGAAACGATCGCCCGGATTCAGGCCGATAGCATGCTTGCGTCCCTGCAGGCCGGAATCGACGAACCGTTGGACGAATCTGCGGCGGGCGCTGTTGATATGGATCAAATGACGAGGACGTGGCAGCAGACGCTGGATAGGCCAGCGCAGCGCGGTTTCCGTGTGCTGAGTGCTCTGGATGGGGCGGCCGTAGTTGGTTTCGCAGCGGCAGTGCCGGGCGCGCCCGTTGCCGAAGTTGAAGGAATGGACGCGCCTGGAACGGAGATCATCGCGCTCGAAGTCGCCGCGGGCCAAATTGGCAATGGTCACCGTTCGCGCCTGCTGTCCGCGGTCACTGATCTTGCGAAGGAAGAGGGCGCACAAAACGTGCGGACCTGGATCATCGCGGGCGATGACGAGCGAATCCGGTTCTTCCAGGAGGCCGGATTGGCGCCAGCTGGCGTCATGCGCAAACTCGAGGTCGGACCGCACGTCGTGACGCAGCACCTGTGGTGGGCGGTTCTGTAAGAGCCCCAAGGCCGATGGTGCTGGTTGCGGCGCCTACACGCGGATTAGGACGTTTAGCGACCAATCCGCACGCGTTTTGGCGCGTTTTGCGACCAACTATCGGACGTTTGCCAACAAGTTCCGTTGAGGCGGTTACGATAAAAGCATGAGTAGCGAAGTTGTAAGTCCGATTGGTCAACTGTCTGTAGCGATGGTCACTCCGTTTAAGGAGGATGGATCGCTTGACGTGGATTCAGCTGTGAAGCTGGCACGTCACCTGGTGGATACCGGTGTCGACTCGGTCCTGGTTTCTGGAACCACGGGTGAAGCGCCGACCACGTACCAGCCTGAAAAGGATGAACTGACCCGCGCAGTCATCGAAGAGGTCGGAGATGAAGCCTACATCCTGGCGGGAGCTGGCTCAAACGACACAGCCCACGCCGTGCGCATGGCAGTGTCCGCGGAACAGTGCGGAGCCGATGGCCTGCTGGTTGTTTCGCCCTACTACAACCGTCCGAACCAGAAGGGCTTGCGCGCTCACGTCGAAGCGATCATTGAGGCCACGACCTTGCCGATCACGCTCTACGACATTCCCGGACGTACCGGACTGGCGTTCTCTGATGAGACGCTGGACTACCTCGCTCAAAACGACCGCATCGTTGCCGTTAAGGATGCCACCGGAAACCCGAACCAGGCGCTGGAACGCATGGACCGCACCGGCCTGGCCTACTACTGTGGCGACGACGCTCTCAACTACCTGATGATGGCCGGGGGAGCATCCGGCATCGTGTCGGTAGTCGGACACGTGGCAGGCCCATACTTCCGCAAGGCAATTGAAGCAATCAATGATGGCCGTTTCGCTGAAGCCCGCGACATTCACCGTCAGATGCGACCGCTAATCGACGCGATCATGGGAGGCGGTCAAGGCGCCGTAATGGCCAAGGTTGCCGTCCACCTGCAGGGCGTTATTGACACGGACGCCGTCCGACTTCCGCTGGTTCAGGCCGATTCCGAGGACGTTGAACGCCTGCGCAAGATCATGGAAGACCTCGATCTTCTATAGATAGTTCTGTAACTGGCGACGCGTTGCGCAACAGTGAGTCTGCAGCTTGTAGGTCGCGCAACTGTGAGTCCGAAGCTTGTAGGTAGCGCAAATCGCCTGACCAGCGCGCTGATATCAAGAGCCCGGATGCCTTGAATATCCAGAGCGCATGCGCATTAAATATCCAAAGCTGTAGCGCGCGCAGAATATCCAAACTTTGACTTAGGCCCGTCGGCAGTTAGCCGACGGGCCTAAGTCATGGCACAATTGAAGCATGATGCCTCTTTATGATGATCTTCCCAGACCGCCAAAACTAGAACAGGACACCCTGCGGGTGACTCCCCTAGGTGGGCTCGGAGACATCGGCCGCAACATGACCGTCTTTGAAGTCAATGGCGAACTGTTAATCGTTGACTGCGGAGTCCTGTTTCCTGAAGAACAGCAACCCGGTGTCGACCTGATCCTGCCTGACTTTAGCGCAATCGAAGACCGGCTCGATGACGTCGTCGCTCTGGTCCTCACTCACGGTCACGAAGACCACATCGGGGGCGTGCCCTTCCTTCTGAAGCACCGCCCCGATATTCCGATTTACGGTTCTGAGCTGACCCTCGCATTTGTAAACCCAAAGCTCGATGAGCACCACATTGAAGGGTGCGACCTCAACGTCGTCACAGAAGGCGACCGCCTGCAACTGGGGGAGTTCGACCTCGAGTTCGTATCGGTCACCCACTCGATCCCGGACGCCCTCGCAGTATTTATTCGCACAGTCGCGGGTAAAGCGCTGATTACGGGCGATTTTAAGATGGATCAGCTACCCCTGGATGGTCGCCTTACCGACCTGCGTTCGTTCGCGCGGTTTGGCGAAGAGGGCGTTGACCTTTTCCTGGTCGATTCGACAAACGCGGAAGTACCGGGCTTTGTAACCCCGGAGCGTGAGATCGGCCCCGTCCTCAACGATGTTTTCCAAAACGCAACCGGGCAGATTGTTGTCGCGTCTTTTGCATCTCACGTTCACCGCGTGCAGCAGGTTTTCGACGCCGCAGTTCGTACGGGTCGTAAGGTGGCGCTGATTGGACGTTCGATGGAACGCAACATGCGAATCGCGTCCGAGCTTGAGTTCCTGGACATTCCAGACGACGTGATCGTAACTACGAAGCAGATCGCGCTGCTCCCAGAAAATGAACGCGTATACATGGCCACCGGTTCGCAGGGGGAGCCAATGGCCGCCCTATCGCGGATCGCGCATGGAACGCATAAGTTCGTTGAGGTTGGCCCTGGCGACACGGTTGTGTTTGCGTCGTCGCTGATTCCGGGCAACGAGAACTCGGTGTATCGCGTGATTAATGGCCTCACGAAGCTGGGCGCCAAGGTGGTTCACCAGGCAAACGCGAAGGTTCACGTGTCCGGTCACGCGGCTGCCGGCGAGCTCATCTACTGCTACAACATCATCCAGCCAAAGAACGTGATGCCAATCCACGGCGAAATCCGGCACCTGGTCGCCAACGGCACCCTGGCAGTCAAGACGGGCGTGCGCCCTGAACGCGTGGCACTTGCCGAAGACGGCGTCGTAGTCGACCTCGTGGACGGCGAAGCGACCGTAGTTGGCGCCGTGCCGTGCGACTACATTTACGTAGACGGGCGCAGCGTCGGCGAGATTGACGAATCCGAACTGCACGACCGCCGCGTCCTCGGATCTGAAGGATTCATTTCAATCTACGCGGTCGTCGACTTCGATAGTGAAATGGTCCTTTCCGGCCCCACCATCAAGTCAGTTGGAATGGCCGAGGACGATGCTGTGTTCGACGAAATCCACGAGGACGTCGCTGACGCCCTGCTGAAGGCAGTGCAGCAGCCCGAGGCTGACACCTACACATGCCAGCAGGCGATGCGCCGCGTGGTTGGCCGCTGGGTTTCGCGCACGCTTCGTCGCCGTCCGATGATCGTTCCGGTAGTGGTGGAGCAGTAGTGGCTGAGCAGACTGAAACCGTGGGACGCTTTCTTTCCACCCAGCCGGTGGTGCTGAATCTGCCAACGGCGATCCATGAGCTCCCCACGCGCGGGGGCATGATTCAAGCGCGCTCGGTGCTTTCCAGTCCGGGTGGTGGATTCATCGGCTTGGCCGCAGTGAGCCACATGGATGTGGAAACCGGCATGCTTTCCGTGTTGGGGACAGGGCCGAACTCGTTCATGATCCGCCAAGAGCTCGAAAAGCACGGCGTTAAGATCCTGACCGACGAAGTCATTGGCGATATCGGCGTCGCCATCCAACTCGTCGAGGACGACGGCAACACGACCGTCATCATTTCGTCGGGTATCGAAGCCGACCCACCAATCGATCGACTCAAGACCATTCCGCTTCAAGAGGGCGATGTTCTGCTGGCGCACGGTGCAGCCCTAGCTACACCGGAGGTTGCCCAAGAGTTCGCCGAGTGGATCGCGAATGTCGATGAGTCTGTAACTGTCGTGGTTTGCCCGTCGCCGCTCGTGGACCAGATTGACCCGAGCGTTTGGCCGCCACTTTTGGCGCGCGCTGACGTCCTCACGCTGAATCTGCGCGAGGCGTCCCTGCTGCCACGCATGCTGAAACAGCTTGATGAGACCAAGGATCTGACCTACTACCTAAAGCCCGACTGCATCCAGGTAAGCCGCATGGGAGCGCTTGGCTGTGAATACCGCGTCGGAGTAGGCGGACAGCGCATAATGGTCCCCGCATTCCCAACCGAGGCAGTAGACACGTCGGGTGTGGGTGATGTTCACGTCGCTGTGATGTGTGGATCTTTGGCGCGGGGGCAGGACATTGAATCGGCAATCCTGATGGCGAACGCGGCTGCGGCTGTCATGATTTCGCATGCCTACACGTTCCCCGTGCCTACTATGCGTGAGATTGCTGACGTAATGGCTTTCGGAGGCAGTAACAGCGGCGCGCCATCCTAGACATAGAATCCCTGCGCGGTAGCTTAGAAATACTATGGCACAAAAATCTCCCGCTAAACGTGGGCGTAAACAAAAGCCCGCAACGCAGAGTA
>DUQT01000266.1 GCA_012837655.1 Actinomyces sp.
ATCGCGACTATTTGCCGTCCCATTGCACGGCTCCGATTCTTCGAAGGCAAGCGAGAGCACCCCTGCAGGTGTAATTCCATTTCCCTGTTCTGACTGTTAGTAGGCAACCCGGAGCCCCTCACGTGCAACTTCATCGAACGGCTGCGTTGCGATACGTGGACAGGAAATCTTGCGTGGCTGGCGTCCGTATAGCATGAGGTAGGCCTGCGCGTGCGCCGTTGCCTGCCTGGGCCATCAACACAAAATGGAATCGAATAGGAGTACTCCATGTCCAACGTCCGGTTCTTTGGAGGGCAGCAGTTTCCCCTGGAGATGCACAAGGTTCGCATTATCCAGAAGTTGAACCTCCACCCCATTGAAAAGCGACTCGAAGCGATCATGGGCGCCGGCTATAACACGTTCCTGTTGCGTAACGAGGACGTGTTCCTCGATATGCTCACTGACTCAGGTGTTAACGCGATGAGCCAGGAACAGCAGGCGGCGATGTTCCGTGCTGATGATGCCTATGCCGGTTCTGCAACCTATGAGCGTCTACACGCAAAGCTCACCGAACTGTTTGGCATGGAATATTTCCTTCCCGCTCACCAAGGACGCGCCGCGGAAAACATTATTTCGCGCGTTCTAGTGCGTGAAGGCACCTATGTTCCTATGAACTACCACTTCACGACTTCTAAGCAGCACATCGTTGAAAACGGCGGCGAAGTCGTGGAACTGATCCGCCCGGAGGGACTTGACGTAGTCTCTGATGAACCATTCAAGGGCAACATTGATGTGCCCCGTCTGCGCGCTTTCATCGAAGAAAAGACGCCCAAGAAGGTCTCCTACGTCCGCATGGAGGCCGGCACCAACCTGATTGGTGGCCAGCCGTTCTCGCTACAAAACCTGCGCGAAACGTACCAGATCTGTAAGGAATTCCAGATTCCGCTAGTGCTTGACGCTTCCCTGCTGGCGGACAACCTGTACTTCATCCACGAACGTGAAGAGGACGCGAGCGGTATGACGGTCCGTCAAATCACCGCTGAGATGGCGGCTAACGCGGACATAATTTACTTCTCTGCTCGCAAGCTCGGCTTTGGCCGTGGCGGTGGCATCTTGATCCGTGAAGAAGAGACGTACAAGAACATGCGCGGACTGATCCCCATGTTTGAAGGTTTCCTAACGTACGGCGGCATGTCAGTTCGCGAGATGGAGGCTATTACCGTCGGCCTGGACGAAACCATGGACATCGACATGATCGACCAGGGTCCACAGTTCATTGAGTACATGGTTCGTGAACTCGACAACCGCGGCATCCCAGTCATTAAGCCCGCCGGTGGCCTGGGTGCACACGTAGACGCCATGCGGTTTGTCGACCACATCCCGCAGAGCGAATACCCTGCGGGTGCGCTAGCTGCCGCCCTCTATATCGCATCTGGTGTGCGCGGCATGGAACGCGGCACCATGTCAGAGGCGCGCGATGCTGAAGGTGTTGAACCTTTGGCAGACATGGAACTTGTGCGCCTGGCAATGCCGCGCCGCGTGTTCACGCTTTCGCAGGTGAACTACGCGATTGACCGCCTGGATTGGCTGTACCAAAATCGCCGCCACATCGGTGGTATGGAATGGGAGGAAGAACCCGAAATTCTTCGCTTCTTCTACGGTCGACTCCGCCCGAAGACCGATTGGCCAAACACGATCGTGAAGCGTTTCCGCGCTGACTTCGGAGACAGCCTGTAAACACCTTCCCAGGTGTAACAACCTTTTTCGGGGCCCAGTCCAGCTGGCAGGAAGCAGTCTTAAACTAGCTTCCAACAGGTGGGCTGGGCCTTTTTCGTGCGTGCTGTGGAGACGCAAGTTGCGTTGCGGCCGTGAAGCAATTTGTATTTAAGTAAGCATCCAGGCTGCGCTGCCGTCAGCATGTAAGTTGCACTGTAGTGAAGGTGCAAGTTGCGCAGCGGTGAAGGTGCAAGTTTTTGAAGAATTAGTCAAATACTTGATCTTCTTCACACACGGGTGACGGATCACTCAAAAATTCTTTTGCAACGAGTATGCCCCGCCATGGTGGGGAAAACTATTTCGCAAAGTCTTGAGTTTTCGGCAATTTACCTT
The DNA here is from genome assembly GCA_012837655.1 of Actinomyces sp. Taxonomy (GTDB): domain Bacteria; phylum Actinomycetota; class Actinomycetes; order Actinomycetales; family Actinomycetaceae; genus Gleimia. The sequence continues at coordinate 2,089 of DUQT01000266.1, forward strand.
AGTTTTACACGAACAAATAGACAATTCGTTACGGTTGTAGCGCACTAAGCCAGGTTTGGGCGATAAGCACGAAGAGTTGGGTACCGCCCTGCTGGTAGCTCATCAACACCCTTGAAAGAGTGATAGCGGCCAAAACGGTCACATCAGCCAATCTTGCAAGTTTGTTTGGCAGACGTACCCACTGCCCGTGTAGCTTAAGGAAGTCATTTCATGACAACAGCTTTGCGCGCCGCTAATGTTTACAAAGTTTTCGGACGCGACGCTGAACGCGCAACTAGGGAGCTTGAAAAAGGCGCCTCCCTTGACGAAATTTCGAAGTCCGTAACTGTTGCTGTAAACAATGTTTCGTTTGAGGTTGAAGAGGGCGAAATTTTCGTCGTCATGGGCCTCTCCGGTTCGGGAAAATCAACTCTTCTGCGCACTATTAACGCGCTGGGTCCGGCAACCGGTGGCAAAATCTGGATTAATGACACAGAGATTACTGCTCTAAGCCCCTCCGAAATCCGCGAGTTGCGCAAAGAGAAGATGTCCATGGTCTTTCAGCACTTTGGGCTTCTGCCGCACCGCACCGTTTTGGAAAACGCTGCCTACCCGCTCGAGATCCGCAAGGTAGGTAGGAAAGAACGCGAAGAGAAGGCTCGCGAAGCCCTTCGCACCACCGGCCTTGAGGGCTGGGAAGACAAATATCCTGACCAGCTTTCGGGTGGAATGCAGCAGCGAGTTGGCCTCGCACGCGCACTCACCGCAGGCACAGAGATTCTGCTAATGGACGAGGCCTTCTCCGCCCTCGACCCCCTTATTCGACGCGACATGCAAAAGCTTCTTCTGGAAATTCAGGAAAAGCACCGTCGCACAGTCATCTTTATTACGCACGATCTAAACGAAGCGATGTACGTTGGCAACCGCATCGCGGTGATGCGCAACGGTCAGATTGACCAGATCGGAACGGCGGAGGAAATCCTCACGTCGCCCGCCAACGACTACATCGCGAAGTTCGTGTCCGACGTTGACCGTTCACGAGTCATGACGGCAAGTTCTGTCCTCGTCGACCCGATGACTAGCCTCTACAAGAACGACGGCCCCCGCGTCATCCTGCGCAAACTTGAAGAATGGGACGAAGACGGCGGCTGGGTTATCGACGCCGGTACCCGTAAACTCGTTGGCCTAATTCACGCCGAGGACGTGGCTAAGCAACTGCGTGATAATCCAAAGCTGAACACGATTGAACATCTGATCAAGACTGACTACACGTGGGCGACGCCTGACACTCCGCTAGCTGACCTGGCAACGCGTCTTGCGGGATCACCGATCACAGTTCCGGTTGTAGATGAGGACAACACGTTCCTTGGAATTGTTCCTCGCATTGCATACCTTCGCGCACTATCTGAGGCGGATCCGGAGGAAATTCCCGACGAGGACGACATCGAAGCAGGCATCACCGCCGCTATTGGCACCGATGATGAGGCGGACGGTTCTGCAGAAACTGAACCGGCACAGGGCGACGAGGGCGCTTCCGAGCTGCCTATGAACGGTGAACCGACAACCGAAGCCAACGCTGAGCAGGGAGAGGACAAGTAATGAAACGTTCTGACCTACTAGTTGATGTACCTCTCGGCGATTGGATCGACTCGATCGTACGCTGGATGATTTCAGCGTGGGACGGACTCTTCGGAGTCATCGAAACCATCTTGCTTGGTTTCCACTCAGTCTTTTCAATGATCCTGACAACGCCCCCGTTCTGGGTGATCCTGCTTGTCTTGATCGGCCTGGCATTCCTAGCTAAAGGCTGGAAACTGGCGCTGGGGTCCGCACTTGGTCTGATCCTCTTCGTCTACGGCGTAGGACAGTGGGAAAACGCCATGCACTCGCTCGCGCTGGTGTTGGTCGCTTCCCTAGTCGCAATCATCCTGGGCGTTCCCCAGGGCATCCTTGCGGCTCGTCACAAGGCAGTTTCCGTGTTCGTGAGGCCGATTCTGGACTTCCTCCAGACCATGCCCGCGTTCGTTTACCTGATTCCGTTCGCGATGATCTTCTCACTTGGTGTCGTGCCGGGTATCGTCGCAACGATCTTCTTTGCTATCGCTCCGGCTGTTAGGTTCACCGAGCTCGGAATCCGACAGGTGGATTCCTCCGTCGTCGAAGCTGCCTACGCGTTCGGTGCACACCCGCGCAGGGTGCTGTACCAGGTTCAGCTTCCTCTGGCTCTGCCGACAATCATGGCCGGTATTAACCAGGTCATCATGCTCTCGCTTTCAATGGTCGTTATCGCCGGTATGGTCGGCGCGGGCGGCCTGGGCGCAGACGTTGTCCAAGCTATTCAGCGCGTCAATATTTCCCTGGGTGCAGAGGCCGGAACCGCAACCGTGGTGCTGGCAATGTACCTGGATCGTGTCACGGGTGCGTTCGGCGCGAAGCGTCGTCGCAATGCCGATGACTAACCATAGAAACTACTACTCAATCAAGATAAACAACCCCGAAAGGACAATGAAGAAAACGAATGTTCTCTTCTAAAAAGAAACTCGGTGCGCTCGCATCCGTAGCTGTCATGTCTCTTACTCTGGCTGCTTGCAGCGGTGGAGGCACCGGCAGCGAAGGAGCCGATTCCGGCTCTGACAGTTCCAAGGAAGTTTCCATTGGTATTCCCTCCGGCTGGGATGAGGGCGTAGTTGTCTCTCACGCAATGGCGATTGCTCTGGAAGAGCAGGGTTACACCGTTGATCTAACGGATGCTGACATCGGCCTAGTGTTTACGTCCATCGCATCTGGCGACATGGACCTACTGCTTGATGGCTGGCTTCCGCTAACTCACGGCTCTTACATTGAGCAGTACGGTGACCAGATCGAAGATCTTGGTGTCTGGTACGACGAAGCCAAGCTGGCGCTCGCTGTCAATAGCGATGCTCCGATCCAGTCCATCGATGAGCTGGCCGACAATGCTGATGTCTTCAATAACGAGATCATCGGTATCGACGCTGGTGCTGGCCTAACGCAGGCAACTCAGGATTCCGCTATCCCGACCTACGGTCTGGAAAACATGGACTTCAAGATTTCCTCGACTGCCGCAATGCTGGCCGCACTGGATTCTGCAATGGCAAACGGTGAGGACATCGTCGTTACCCTGTGGAGCCCGCACTGGGCCTACGGCGCATACGATATCCGCGACCTTGAGGATCCCGAGGGTAGCTACGGTGGCGCAGAAAGCCTGCACGCTTTCGCTCGCTCCGGATTCTCTGATGATGAGCCCGAAATCGCCGCAATGCTTGGAGCCTTCGAGCTGAGCGCTGAGGAGCTCTCCGACCTCGAGAACTACGCGCTAAACGAGAACAAGGATCGTCCGCTACCCGAAATCATTGGTGAGTGGCTGGATGACAATCCTGAGGTTCGCGATCGCATGAACCTTTCCTAAACTGAAGCAGACAATTGTGGGGAGTACCATTTGGTACTCCCCACAAGTCGTTCTAAGCGCGGGTGATTCAGCGTCTAGGCAACGTCGTGCAGTTCCTGGGTCAAGCATCTAGCCGCAGGGTACTGCCGTTCAACGACTGGCATGCTGTTCCGCAACAGACCACTGAGGCTGAACCACAGTCTGTTACGCGTTTTGTGCCTTCCCCTATCCGATGCGCATGTCCGGACGGGCAATTGGGCCCGGGTTCTTCCGAGCAGTGATCCGCACGTTCGGCATGTTCGGCGCAGGAATCCAGTCCATTCCCTTCGGGTCGTGTCCGATGTAGCCCTCCACGTACCCAAAGCGTTCGGAACGAGCCTGCCACTCCTCACGAGCCTTCGCGACTTCCTCATGCGAGCGACCAATGAAGTTCCACCACATAACGATGGACTCCTTGAACGGCTCACCTCCGATCAGGAGCATGCGAGCCGCGTCCTCGCCCGTATTCTTAATAGTCAACGTTTCTTCGCCAACACCCGTGTACGCAAGTTGGGAACGCGAAACGGCGACTCCTTCAAGTTCGATCGTGCCAGTATCAAGCAGCACGCCGTGTTCGAAAGTTGGATCTACGTCGAGGGCGACCTCGGCGCCGGCATCCACGATGATTTGTGCACCAACTAGCGGGGTGAACATCGAAATCGGGGACGATTCGCCAAGGAGACTGCCAATGAAAACGAGGGCTTCTCCCCCGTCAAACTTGACGGGTTCGGGCGCGTAGTTTTCAAAACGAGGAAGCATGTGGCGGTCTTCCTCGGGAAGCGCAACCCACAGTTGAACGCCGTGCAGAACTTTCGTGTCCTGGGTGGACGTTTCCGAGTGGGAAATACCCTTCCCAGCCGTCATGAAGTTAGCTTCACCAGGGCGCACGACCGCGTGATGATCCGCTGAGTCGTGGTGCATGATCCGCCCCTGGAACAGCCACGACACAGTCTGCAAACCCGTGTGCGGATGCGGCGCAACATCCATTCCACCGGTTTCCGCGACATCATCGGGGCCGTAGTGGTCAACAAAGCACCATGCCCCGATCAGGGAACGCTGACGTTGCGGGATAGTGCGCTTTACTCTCATGGAACGCAGACCACCCAGAGGCACGTCTCGAGACGTGATGATCTCAACTTTGGCACCACCCGTTGAATGTGGCGGCTGCGGCGTCAATTCATGCTCGATTGGATCAACGGAAAGATCCGACATGGTCTACTCCTTGAAGTACTCAGGCAAACAGGTCGTCGAGTTGCTTCTTAAGCTCTGGCGTTAGTCTCTCGAGGGCGGTCAATGCGCCGAGGTTCTCCTCCAGCTGCGCAACTGAAGACGCACCCAGAATCACCGTGGATACGTGCGGATTAGCGGCAACCCAAGCCAGTGCGAGCTGACCTGTTGAAACATCAAGCTCCTCCGCCATCCTCACGAGCTCGCGAACCCTATCCTCGTTCTCCTTTGCGACAGTCACAATATCGCCGTGGCCCTTACGCGTCGCACGAGACCCCTCAGGCACGCCCTCCAAATATTTTCCGGTCAAAACGCCAGAAGCAAGTGGGCTCCAAGTTGTGAGGCCGAGGCCGATATCACCGTAAAGGCGAGCAAACTCGTCCTCGACCTTGTTGCGGTGAAGAAGGTTGTATTGCGGCTGTTCCATGACAGGCTTGCGCAAGTTGCGGCGATCCGCGATTTCCCAAGCCGCGCGAATTTCGTCGGCAGACCATTCGGAAGTGCCCCAGTAGAGTGCCTTTCCCTGCTCGATCATGTCCGAAAATGCGTACACCGTTTCTTCAATCGGGGTGTTCGGATCGGGACGGTGAGCGTAAACGAGGTCTACGAAGTCAAGGCCAAGCCTCTCCAAAGAACCGTCGATCGCCTGCATGAGGTACTTGCGGTTCAAAGTGTTCTGCATGTTGACCATGTCGCCATTGATTCCCCAGAACAGCTTCGTGGAAATCACGTACTCATGGCGCTTCCAGCCCAACTCGCGGATGGCTTCGCCCATGATCTCTTCAGACCGGCCACCTGCGTAGACCTCAGCATTGTCAAAAAAGTTAACTCCGGCATCAGCGGCTACCTGCAACTGCTCCTTCGCAATTCCGGTGTCAACCTGATCACCAAAGGTAACCCACGATCCAAAACTAAACTGGGACACCTGCAAACCAGAAGATCCCAGACGGTTATACGGCATTGAAGGCAAATTTGTACTCATGCCACCAATATAACGCCAAGAATTTAGGGGCGCTCTTTGAGGGCGCCCCTAAATACTCAGACACTTGTTGGAGTGTCAAATAAACGTGTCGGACGTGGGCACCTGCGATGCGCCACTGCAACCAACACCAGCTTAGTTACGGGAAAACTTACCGTGTGTAAGCGAGTGACTGGGTTACCTACCGTGTGTAAGCACCAGTGGGGTCGAATTCGATTTCCTCCACGTTGCCATACGCTTCGCCGTAAGCCTTCACCATCGCGATGATCCAGTCAATCAGGCCCCAGATTCCAAGTGTGATCCAGTTGAACAAAAGCTTGAAGACACCCATGGCGACCTGTCCACGAAGGAAACGATCTACGCCAAACCCGCCAAGCAAAAATGCACCAATCCAAACAAAGAGGTGCTTGTTCATAGTCCTGTATCCGCCGTTTACCGCGCTAACAGGCTGGGGGTGATAGCCCGTCGGGTAATTAGTACCGGGTTGCTGTGAATAGTTCTGACCCGGCTGCTGCGGAGGGACGTTCGCTTCCGAATACTGGTTGTATGCGGGTTCCGGAGCTTGGTACTGGTCGTTACCTTGATTCTCGTGTTGCTGGTCTTCCACTCGAATCTCCTTTCGATGTTAGCTCCACCACCGAACCATAAATCTAAAGAAAAATATATGTTTTCAGCCAAATTGACTCATATTCTGGACACTTCTTGCGCGCCGGACCATTCATCACATTTAAAAATCGTCAGAACTAGCTTCTAGAAAATGTGACACCTGTACTCCCCTGCTAGTGTGAAAAATAGGAGGAAAAATGGTTGAGATTAAGTACGAACCCAAGGGAAACCGTTCAGCTGCATACGATGGCGACAAGCTGATTGGCGAGAGTGCTTACACGATCACCAACGGCAAGTGGAACATCTTACATACCGAAGTGCACCCGGACTACAGCGGCCAAGGCATTGGTCCCAAACTAATCGAAAAACTAGTTGAAGCCGCCAGAGAAAACGACAAGTTGATCATCACGACGTGCCCGTACGCAACGGCACAGTTTGGACGCAGGGCCGACTGGAACGATGTCAAGGCCTAGGATGATGCACGCCATAGGTGCTATGGCGCCCGAATAGTCCGGACTGATTTCGACACCATTCACGGAGCTTGCCCCAATCTAGTGGGAGCAAGCTCCGTTTTGTTTGGTTCAAACATCGATCGCACTGTCCTTACTACCTGCTTTGTACAAACACACCAATTACCGATCAAAGTGTTGTTTCCAGCGACTAATGATGTGAACTGTTGCACTCCATAATCTGAATCCATGGTCGTGACCAGGGCTGTAATCCCCCGCAAGATACGCGCCCAGGCAAAACCTAACTGAACACCATGCAAGGAGTGAAAATGTCAACGAAGACAGATAGTTCAGAACTCATGTTCACCTATGGTGAGCAACCCGACGAAGTCGGCGATCGTGAAGTTAAGGGTAAGGCAAGCCCGCGTGCAGAAAAACTCATCCAGGAGTACTACGACGCAAAGCTGATGCTTGACTGCACCTTCCCGATTGAATACACCAAGGCATGGGAAGAGAACAAGGGCCGTCACCCCTTCGTTCGCCGCGGCCTAGCTTTC
>DUQT01000267.1 GCA_012837655.1 Actinomyces sp.
AACGCCGTTCACCTTGACCAAACCATCACTTTGACGGGTGACTACCCGCAGCCGGGTTCGCGCGTGGAAACCAAGGGGTACTGTGAGTCCCTGGAAGAATCCAGCGCCGGCCGCGTCGTCACGGTGCGCGTGTCACTGTTTGACCAGGGCCGCGAGTTCGCAAAGCTAACCGAGCGTTTCGCCATCCGAGGCCGCGTCACCACGACGACCCCGCCCCAGCCCGCACCGGCGTTTGCCGATGTTGAAGTGATTGACACGCCGCGCTCCGTCCTCCGAAATGTAAAGGTACAGGCGCCGCACGACATGACCGCGTTTGCGAACGTGTCGGGTGACTACAACCCGATTCACACGTCGTACGCGGCTGCGCGCCTGTCCGGTTTGAAGGCGCCGCTGGTTCACGGAATGTGGCTGTCCGCGGTCGCGCAGCACACGATTTCGGCGACCAACATTAACGGCGTGAACGCGCCAGAACAGCTGGGACGAATCCGCGGATCCAAGGTTCCGCCCATGGTGATAACCGCGTGGTCCTACCAGATGTACGGAATGGTCGACCTAAACGACGAAGTTGAAATCACGGTTGAACGCGTGGGTCGCGTCGCCGGTGGTGACATCGTCGTGGAGGCCACGTGCCGCATCGCAGGCAACGTCGTGTCCACGGGTCGCGCCCTGATTGCCGCGCCCAAGACCGCCTACGTTTACCCCGGCCAAGGCATCCAGCGCGCCAAGATGGGCATGGAAAACATGACCTCTGTGACGCGTGAAATCTGGGCGCGCGCCGATAAGCACACGCGAGACGCCCTGGGCTTCTCGATTGAAGCGATCGTCGCGGAAAACCCAACCGAACTACGCATTGGCGATGAGGTCCTCCGCCACCCTGAGGGCGTCCTCAACCTCACGCAGTTCACCCAGGTCGCCCTCGCCACGCTTGCATACGCGCAAACCGCGCAACTGAAGGCCGACGACGCGTTCGTCGACGGGTCCTACTACGCGGGCCACTCGCTGGGCGAATACAACGCGCTCGCGGCAACGGCGAACATTTTCCCGCTGGAACAGGTCCTCGAGATCGTTTACCAGCGCGGCTCCGCCATGCACCACCTGGTCGAACGCGACGCCAACGGCCGATCGAACTACCAGATGGGAGCCCTGCGCCCCAACCAGTTCGGCGTCGGACACGAAGACGTTCGTTCATACATTGACGAGGTCGCAGCCGCGTCGGGCGAATTCCTGGAGATCGTCAACTACAACCTGGCTGGCTCCCAGTACGCGGTGGCCGGCACGATCGCTGGTATTGAGGCGCTCGCGGCTGATTCCGCTGCGCGCGCTGAAGCCGCGGGTGGCAAGCGTCCGTTCATGCTGATTCCAGGCATTGACGTGCCGTTCCACTCCTCGGTTCTGCGCCCCGGCGTCCCAGCATTCCGCCAGAAATTGCTCGAGCTCCTCCCACAAGACCTGGATTGGGGCGTCCTCGTAAATCGATACGTACCCAACCTGGTTGCGCGCCCGTTCGAAATGACGCGCGAGTTTGCGCAGTCCATCTTGGACGTCGTTCCTTCCGAGGCCGTGCGGGCCCTGGTTGACGATTGGGATGCCGCCATGGCTGACCAGACCGCGACGGCGCGAACTCTGCTGGTTGAGCTCCTTGCCTGGCAGTTCGCATCGCCCGTTCGTTGGATTGAGACGCAGGATCTACTGTTTGCCGGCGCGCCCGAAGGTGTTGGTATTGAGCGCCTACTCGAAGTCGGCCTGGCTTCATCGCCGACGCTGGCTAACCTCGCGTCGCGCACGCTCAGCCTGCCGCACCTGTCGGGTCGCGACGTGGAAGTCCTGAACTCTGAACGTGACGCCGCGCGCGTCCTTTCCGAAGACGTCGCCACCCCTCCCGTTTCATCAACAGACGAGGGCGAGGCTGCGAGCGGATCCGGTGACGCCGCCGCGGCTGGATCGGGTGCAGGATCTGCTGGCACGGCCGGTGCCGCTGGTTCGGGTGCAGGATCTGGTTCTGGCACGGCCGGCGCAGGCGGTGCGGAATCTGGTGCCGGTTCGGCAGAATCTGCAAACTCCGGATCTACCGCTTCGAATGGTGCGGGCTCAAATGCGGCCCCCGCGGCCCCGGCACCCAGTGCCCCGGTCGCTCCGGCTGGTGGCGTTTCGGGTGCGGACGCTCCCGACGTTCCGGTCAAGGCATCCGACGCGGTCCGCATTTTGCTAGCGTTCGCCAACAAGATGACGACCGATCAAGTCGACGGTGGCGACACCGTTGAAACGCTGACCAACGGCGTGTCCTCAAAGCGCAATCAGCTACTAATGGACATTGCCGCGGAACTCAGCGTTTCCACAATCGAAGGCGCGGGCGAAGCAAGCGTCGACCAACTGCTGCAAACCGTCGATGGAGCCGCCGGAAACTACAAGGCATTTGGCCCCGTCCTCAGTGCCGCGATCACTTCGCGTGAACGCGCCCTATTCGGTGGCGCGGGAATGAAGCCGGGGGATGTGGACACTCGGGTCAGCTCAACTTGGGGTCTTGGCCCCGGCTGGGTCGCGCGTGTCCACGCCGCCCTCCTGCTTGGAACCCGCGAAGGCGAATCCGTACGCGGCGGCACGTTGGCAACTTTGCCAACCGCGGTGACTTCGCGTGCGGACGCAGAAGCCCTGATTGACGCGGCTGTAACGCAGGTCGGTGAAGAGGTCGGAGTTGCGGTAGCGCTCTCCTCGGGTGGTGCTGCCGGTTCTGGCGAAATGGTTGATTCCGCGGCTCTTAGTGAGCTGAAGGAGGAAATCTTCGGCGAAAACGGCGTGCTTGCAAGCCAGGCTCGCGAGATGCTGAACCGCCTGGGCCTAGTCGAAAACGAAGGCAGTGCACCAGCAGATGACTCCGAGCTCCTAGCCGCACTGGATGCCGAACTCGGCACGGGGTGGGCCGACTCAGTGAAGCCCGCGTTCGACCCGCGCAAGGCAGTCCTGCTGGACGACCGGTGGGCAAGTGCTCGCGAAGACCTCGCCCGCGCATTCGCCGGCGAAGAACTTTCCCGCGACCGCGTGCTCGGTGGGGGACAGGACCTGGCCGACCTTGCGAACTGGTACGCAAACCACAGTGATCGAGCTGATTACTTTAAGGACCTGGCCAGCGCCGCCCTCGAAAATGCACCCGATGCGTTTGGTGACGACGTTGCCCTGGTGACGGGCGCCGCGCCCGGTTCGATCGCGACTTCGGTGGCTGCGAAGCTGTTGCAGCAGGGCGCTACCGTCATTCAGACGGCGTCGCGAATTAGCGATGCGCGCCTGGCGTTTGCGAAGAAGCTGTACCGCGAAAACGCGGCGCACGGGGCCAAACTCTGGCTGGTTCCGGCGAACCTCGCAAGCTTCCGCGACGTTGACGCGCTGATCGACTGGATCGCAACCGAGCAAACCGAAACGGTTGGCGCGACCACCACGGTCACCAAGCCCGCGCTGCTACCGACCCTGTTCTTCCCGTTCGCGGCGCCGCCGGTTCACGGCATGATGGGTTCCAACCCGCATGACGCGATCGCGCAGGAACGCCTGCTGGTGTGGTCAGTTGAGCGCGCGATTAACCAGCTGTCACAGGTTGGTTCTTCCACCGCGATTGACCACCGCGTGCACGTAGTCCTGCCGGGCTCCCCGAACCGGGGAACGTTTGGCGGCGACGGCGCTTACGGCGAATCCAAGGCCGCGTTCGACGCGATTGTCAACAAGTGGCATTCCGAACGCGGTTGGACGGACCGCATCACGCTCGCCCACCCGCGCATCGGCTGGGTGCAGGGCACGAACCTGATGGGTGGAAACGACGTCCTCGTTCCCGCCGCGCAGGCCGCCGGCATACATGTTTTCACGCCGGAAGAAATCACGGACGCCCTGTTCGACCTCGTTTCAAAGCAGGCCCGAACACGCGCAATCGAAGCACCTCTCGACGCTGACCTAACCGGCGGATTGTCGGACATCGACCTTCCCGCGCTGGCCGCCCAGGCGCGTTCCAGTGCCGTGATTGACGAGGGCGTGGCTGCGCAAACGCACCGAATCCAGGCGCTGCCGAACCTGCACACTCCGCAGCTGGCTGAGCGTTTGGACTGGACGCCCGGTTCGGCAAGGCTCGATGAGCAGGTCGTGATCGTGGGCCTCGGTGAGGTCGGCACGTGGGGTTCGCGCCGCACGCGAAATGACGCCGAGGTCGGTGAAGATCTTGAACTCACCGCGGCTGGCGTCATGGAAATGGCGTGGATGATGGGCCTTATCGAATGGAAGGAATCCCCGGATATCGGCTGGTACGACTCCGAGGGCAACCCGATCGACGAAGCCGACATTTACGACCGTTATGCAAACGAAGTGCTGGCCCGCTCGGGCGTGCGTGAGCTGAACGATGACTCGACGATCGTCGGTCAGGGTTCAGACGACGCCGCCACGATGTACCTGCCGCAGGATCAGCAGTTTACGGTCGAATCCGAAGAGGACGCGCAAGCCTACGTTGACGCCGACCCAACCCACACCCACGTGTGGTTCGACGGCGAGTGGCACGTCCTCAAGAAGGCGGGCGCCGCTATCCGCGTGCCTCGCCGCGCGGCTCTGTCCCGCTTCGTTGGCGGTCAGGTTCCACAGGACTTCGACCCCGCCAAGTGGGGCATTCCAGCTACCATGATCGAGGCTGTCGATCGCATCGCGATCTGGAACCTCGTCACCGCGGTGGATGCCTTCATTTCCGCGGGATTCTCCCCGGCCGAACTGCTGCGCGCCGTCCACCCCGCCGAGGTTTCCTCCACCCAGGGAACCGGCATCGGCGGCATGGAGTCTCTGCGAAAGGTCTTCCTTTCCCGCTTCCTCGGGGAGGAACGCCAGCAGGACATCCTCCAAGAAGCACTCCCGAACGTCGTCGCCGCCCACACCATGCAGGCTTACGTCGGTGGTTACGGGCAGATGATTCACCCCGTTGGCGCGTGCGCGACCGCCGCGGTTTCCGTGGAAGAGGGCGTGGATAAGATCCGTCTGGGTAAGTCCACCCTCGTGGTTGCCGGCGGTATTGACGACATCGGCGTGGAGTCTCTAGCAGGCTTCGGCGACATGAACGCCACCGCTGACACGCAGGCGATGCTCGATAAGGGCATCTCGCCGCGCCACATTTCGCGGGCTGGTGACCGTCGTCGCTCTGGCTTCCTTGAAGCCGAAGGCGGCGGAACGGTACTGCTTGCCCGCGGTGACGTGGCCGCTGACCTCGGTCTGCCGGTTTACGGCGTGGTCGCGTTCGCGCAGTCATTCGCCGATGGCGCTCATACCTCCATTCCAGCCCCCGGCCTGGGCGCGCTAGCGGCAGGTCGAGGTCGGGATAGCTCCGCCCTCGCGCGCGGACTACGAAACGTCGGTGCCAGTGCGGATGACGTGGCGGTCGTTTCAAAACACGACACGTCCACGAACGCGAATGATCCGAATGAGGCCGAGCTGCATTCTCGATTGACTCGCGCGCTTGGTCGCACGATTGGGAACCCGCTGTACGTGATTTCGCAGAAGACCCTGACGGGTCACGCGAAGGGTGGCGCCGCGCTGTTCCAGATCGCGGGGCTGTGCGAGGTCTTCGCTAACCAGGTGATTCCGGGCAACCGTTCACTGGACTGCCTGGATCCGGTAATGAAGCCGCACACGCCACTGGTTTGGCTGCGGAAGCCGCTGCGATTGACCCAGCCGGCTCGCGCTGCGGTGCTGACGTCGCTTGGGTTTGGTCACGTGGCCGCGCTGATCGCGCTGGTGCACCCGTCCGCGTTTGAGGCAACTCTGGCAGCCGAACGCGGAGAGGACGCCGCCGCGACCTGGCGGGAACGCGCCAACCAGCGACTGGCTGATGGAGCGCGCCGCCTGCGCGACGCGATGACCGGCGGTAAGCCCCTGTTCCAACCCATTGAGGGGCGCCGCCTGCCGGCAGATTCCGACGTTGCGCACGAAGTTGAGGCCGAGATGCTACTCGACACCGATGCGCGCCTGGGATCCGACGGCAAGTTCAGCGCCGCGAACGTTGGCGACGCTGGCAACCCCACTGCGTCCGCGGGCACCGCAGGTTCAGGCGGCGCGGCAGGTTCAGCCGGCACCCGCAATGCGGGGCAGGACGCCTAGCCGTGATCCTTGGAGTCGGCACGGACCTGGTGCACATTCCCGGTTTCGGTGAGCAGCTCGCGCAGGAGGGCTCAACCTTCAGTGCAGTGTTCACCGACCGGGAGCGCCGCGACGCCGCCGGCCCCACCCCGCAAGCCACCACCGCGTCACTGGCCGCGCGGTGGGCGGCAAAAGAATCGTTCATCAAGGCGTGGTCCCAGGCCCTGTGGGGGACCGCTCCACCTATCGAACCGGACCGCGTCAAGTGGTCCGAAATCGAAATCGTCCGCGATCGCTGGCACCGCCCTCGTATTCGATTGATTGGCGAGGTCGCAGCTGCGGTTGCGCAAACCTGCCCGCAGGCACGCTGGCATGTGAGCCTCTCTCATGACGGCGACTACGCCCAGGCGACTGTCGTCCTCGAAGAAGCTGTCGGGAACTGACAAGCGCGGCTTGAAGACGCGCTTTCTTAACTGGTCCCAACATCTGTTCCAGGAGTATCGAGAAGAGCGTCAGCCGATCCATCCGCGAGCGCACCTGCGAGAGCCGTTCATCGGCGGGTGCGCCGGCAAGCTCAACTGCGAGGACAGTAGAGAATGCGCAGGAAAACTCTTTCGTAGCAAGGCACGAATGCTGAATTTTTGAAAGGAAAATATGACTACCGTAGCTGTTCGCCCGGTCCTAGCTGACCGGATTGTTAGAAGGTCATCAACCGCGACAAATATCGCCCTCGTGGGAGCGGGAGCGCTCGTCGTTGGTTTGCTCGCGCAGGTCTCGATTCCGCTGTGGCCGGTGCCGATCACGGGTCAGACCCTGGGTGTGATGCTGGTGGGCGCAACGCTCGGAGCACGTCGCGGTGCCTTGTCCATGTTGACCTACATGGTTCTGGGCCTCGTCGGAGTACCCTGGTTCTCCAACTTCACTGGCGGTCTAGCGGCCGTGATGAAGCCTTCGTTTGGCTACATTATTGGCTTCATTCCTGCGGCTTTCGTGATTGGTTACCTGTCTGAAAAGCAGTGGGATCGCCGCCCAATGCTCGCGATTGCCGCGTTTGGAATCGCTTCGCTGATTCCGTTCCTTACGGGCGTTCCCTACATGTGGGGTGTCCTTGCACTAGCAGGCAACAACATCGGCCTCGGTGGTGCCATTGCTGCTGGATTTACGCCGTTCATTATCGGAGGAATCGTCAAGTGGCTGCTCGGCGCATTCACACTTCCGCTGGCGTGGAAGGGCGTCAACTACCTCGATAGCACCGCCACCAAATAGGCGCCGCACGGCCTCTCTTAAATAGCTCTCTCAAATAGGCTCCAGGTTTAGACGCCTGCCTTCCCAGTGATCGATGAGCCAACGATCGTGACTAGCAACGATCAGCGTGCCGCCCCAACTTTCAAGGGCATCTTCAAGCGCTTCAATCGTTGCTAAGTCCAGGTAGTTGGTTGGCTCATCGATCACTAAAATTTCGGCCTTTTCAGACACGGCTGTGGCAATCTGCGCTCGCCGTTGATTACCATCCGACAGGTCAGGAACAGCGGTGTGCCACATAGACGGGTGCAGTATTCCACTGCCCAGTTCGCCAATTCCGCCCTCCCAAATTTTCATGTTGAAACCAGGGTCGCTTGCCTTTGGTAGCCGCTGTGGAACGTGGGCGACTTTTGCGGACACGCTTATCGTGCCACTCGAAATCGCGTCAATTTCAGAGGGCGGAGCCCCGAACGCAATCCAGTTGAGCAGGGTCGTTTTCCCGGCTCCGTTTGCACCAGTAATCAACAGGTGCTCGCCGTAGGAGAGGTCGAAGGTCGTTGGTCGCAATCGCCCTCGAACGGTCGCGTTTCGGGCGGACACCGCGAGCCCCGGCCTTGCCTTAACATCCGGCAGCGCGATGGAAAGGCTGTAGTTTCGCGGTTTACGCACTTCGATTCTCGCCAAGTCTTCAAGCCGCTGATCATCCCCGCGCGTCCGCCGAACCGACGTGGCTGCCGCGCGATCGGAGAAAAACTTCCGCGCCTTCCCCTCCGCAGTTGCAAGACGAACACCACCCAACGCAATGTCCTCACTGAGCCGGCGATGCATCCTGATTTCCTTCTTTTCACCCTGCTGCGCCGCATGAATCTTTTGGTGTTCCGCATTCGCCCGCCGCTTTTCGACCAGGTAGTTACTGTAGTTTCCGCGACACCGATATGCGCCAGGTAGTTTTCCACCACCGGCCGCCGTTACAAGCGCCTGCCAAACACCGGTATCAAGGTCGTAGATAACGGTCGCCACCGCCTCTATGAATGCGCGGTCGTGACTGGCGAAAAGCACGGGACCTGGCCAGTTCATGACCTTATCGACCAGGTAAGCCGTCGCCTCTTCATCGAGGTGATTTGTCGGCTCATCCAAAATCAGCGCCGTCGGCTTAGAAAGAATCAGAGCCGCCAGTTCAACCCGCCTTTGTTGACCAGGCGAAAGTTCCCGCATTAGTCGACTAGTTCCCATTGCCGACAAATTTTCGAGGCCGAGCCCGGCAAGCGTTTCATTAACCTGCGTATCCAGTGACCAGGCGTCCAGTGTGATCAGCCGCGAGAGTAGCTCATCGTACTCATCATTCAACTCCCGCGAAGCTGACCCCTGGCCGATAAGTGCGGCAAGCTCATCGAAACGCTTCAGCAGATTTCGCACGTCCTTCAGCGCCTCGTCCAGATAATCTTTCACGGTTCCCGAAGCTTTTGAAGGATCAGGCACGAGGGCGGAGCTTAGACTCACCCCCTCCCTAATCCGCACTTCTCCATGGGCAGGACTAAGTCCGCCCGCGGCTATGCGCAATAAAGTGGTCTTGCCGGATCCATTGGGTCCAACGAGGCAGGCACGTTCGCCAGATCCTACGGTTAGTGAAATTCCATCTAGAAGGGGACTCTCGGAGTAAGAAAAAGTGACGTCTCGTAATTCGAAGGTGGGCATAGTGATCTCCAGGTTTGTGGTTTTCAGGCCGCGTCTCGGCCGCGCCGAGTGGAGATCACAGTGTCATCGGAACGATCAGACCCCTAAACATCGAAGGTTTGTCAGCTCTTCAAGACTTGGAAGACGCTACCGTCAACATTACACAAGCTTTGCGACTGGCTCACGTGCGCTACTCGCTCACGTACACAACTCACCCAGGTGAACAACTCACCCAGGTGAACACCCAACTCTCCGAAGCGAACACAGGGA